>CAXRBC010000253.1:0-4403 GCA_964228515.1 Ilumatobacteraceae bacterium | reverse complement strand
CGGGCCCGAGGTGCGCGTGCTCGCCGAGCGCCTGCTCGCGCCCGTGCGCGAGGCGGGCGTCGACTCGCTGCTGCTCGGCTGCACGCATTACCCGTACCTCTCGGGCGTGATCGGCGAGGTCATGGGGCCGGACGTCGTGCTGGTGAGTAGCGCGAGCGAGACGGCCTTCGCGATCCGCGACGCACTCGACGAGGCCGGCCTCGCCGCACCCCGTTCGGGCGCGACCGGCTCCGGCGCGCACTCCGCCCCCGACGCATTCGGCGCCGGCGTGCGCCCCGCGCACCGCTTCCTCACGTCGGGCGACCCCGACGACTTCACCGCGATCGGCCGGCGCCTCTTCGGCGCCGACCTCCCCGCCGCGGGACAGTGGGCCCGCGTGGGCCAGCGCTCGTGACCCCGATGGCGCCCATCGTCGGCCGCTCGGCGGCGTCGCGATGAGCCGCCCCGACGGCCGCGCGCCCGACGCGCTGCGTCCGCTGCGATTCACCCGCGACTTCACCGAGATGGCCGCGGGCTCGGTGCTCGTCGAGTTCGGCCGCACGCGCGTGCTCTGCACGGCGTCGGTCGACGAGGACGTCCCGCGGTGGATGAAGGGCTCCGGCAAGGGCTGGGTCACCGCCGAGTACTCGATGCTCCCCGGCTCGTCGCCCGCGCGCGTCGACCGCGAGGCCGCCAAGGGCAAGCAGTCGAGCCGCACCGTCGAGATCCAGCGCCTCATCGGCCGCGCATTGCGCGCCTCGTGCGACATGCGTGCGCTCGGCGAGCGTCAGGTGCTCGTCGACTGCGACGTGCTCCAGGCCGACGGCGGCACCCGCACCGCGAGCATCTGCGGGGGATTCGTCGCGCTCCACGACGCGCTCACCCGCCTCGTCGGCGCCGGCGCGATCGCGGCCCACCCGCTCCACTCGTACTGCGGCGCGGTGAGCGTCGGCGTCTGCGGCGGCACCCCGGTCCTCGACCTGCCGTACGCGGAGGACTCGACGGCCGACGTGGACATGAACGTGGTGATGATCCGACCCATCGCCGGTGGCGAGCCGCGCTTCGTCGAGGTGCAGGGCACGGCGGAGGCCGCCGCGTTCGGCCGTGGCGAGCTCGACGCGTTGCTGGCGCTGGCCACCAAGGGCATCGGCGACGTGTTCGATGCGCAGCGCGCGCTGCTCGCGACGCCGCCCGCGCCCCGCCCGTAGCCCCCCGCGCGCACGGCCCGCACCCGCCCGCCCCCCGCACTCGCCCTCGCTCGCTCGCCCGCCCGAGACCCGTGCTCCGCGTCGCCTGCGCCTCGGCCAACCCGCACAAGGTCGCCGAGATCGCCGACCTCGTCGCGGGCGTGCTCGATCTCGTCGCGCGTCCGCCGCACGTCCCCGACGTCGACGAGACCGCCGACACGCTCGTCGGCAACGCGCGCCTCAAGGCCGCGGCCATCGCCGACGCCACCGGGCTGCCCGCCGTCGCGGACGACACCGGGCTCGAGGTCGACGCGCTCCGCGGCGCGCCCGGCGTGCGCACCGCGCGGTTCGCCTCGCTGCCCGGCCCGCACGCGCCCGACCTCGCGGGTCGCGCACCGACCGACGCGGACAATCGCGCGCGCCTGCTCGCCGAGCTCGCCGACGTGCCCGAGGCGCGCCGCACGGCGCGCTTCCGTACGGTCGTGGTCCTCCGCTGGCCCGCCACAGCGGCGCCGTCCGCGCCCCCGGCTGCGGCCGCCTCACCCGCGCCGTCCGTCGCTCCTCGCGAGATCGTCGTCGAGGGCGTCTGCGAGGGCCGCATCGCCGACGCCGAGCGCGGCGCGCGCGGCTTCGGCTACGACCCGCTGTTCATCCCGCTCGACGGCGACGGCCGCACGTTCGCCGAGATGACGCTGGAGGAGAAGCACGCGCGGTCCCACCGCGGCCGCGCCTTCGCGGCGCTGCGCCGCGCCCTCGCCGACGACTGACGCACCCCGCCCGCCGGCGTCACCAGCCCCTGAGGTCGATCGGCCAGCAGTCCAGCACCTCGTCACCGCGCACGAGCCAGGCCACCTCGTGCATCGCCATCGTCGGGTCGATGTGCGCGGGCGCCACCCGCACGCGGTCGCCGACGCGCAGCTCGGCGAGGCGCCGGGCGTCCCCGTCCCCGTCCTCGCCCGCGACCCCGGCCCCCGCCCCCGCTCGTCCGCCGAGTCCCGACGCCTCGACCTCCGCCGGCCCGAACGTCACGTGCTCGTCCGAGCAATACCACGTGCGCCACCCCTCCACCGTCGGGTCCCCGTGGTCCATCCCCAGCGCCTTGAGCCCCACGTCCGCCACCGCCCACTCGCGCGACACCGACACGATCGTCCCGAGCACGTGCGCCGCCTGCGCGAAGGGCAGCCCGACGCTCGCGTAGTGCGTGTCCATCAGGGCGTACGACCCGGCCTGCACCTCCGTCGTCGCGCACCCGGCGTGCAGGTCCCACGTGCCGGTCCCGCCCGCCGACACGATCTCGCTGCCTCCGTCGTCGTCACCACCCACGTCCTCCGCGGCCCGCGCCAGCGTCGCCATCGCCTCCGCGACGCGCCGCGCGCGCTCCGCGCGGTCCGGCACCGTCATCAGGTGCCCCTCGTAGCCCATCACACCGCGCACGCGCAGTCCCGCTCCGCGCGCGCGATCCGCGAGCCGCCCCGCATCGGACGGTGCGCACCCGCACCGCGGCAGCCCGACGTTGACGTCCACCAGCACCTCGCGCAGCCCCGCGCGCGCCGCTGCCTCGAGCGTCGCGTCCGAGTCGATCGCGACGGTGATCCGCGCGGCGTCCTGCGCCGCCGCGAGCGCCGCGAGCCGCCCCTCGTCGACCACCTCGTTGGCCAGCAGGAGGTCCTCGCCCAGCCCCGCCGCCGCCATCCCCAGCACCTCGCGCGCCGTCGCGCAGGTGAATGCGCGGTGCGCCCGCGCCGCCTGCGCGCGCGCGATCCCGGTGCACTTGTGCGCCTTCACGTGCGGGCGCAGGCGGCGGCCGGGCAGCACCGCGGCGGCCGCGTCCAGGTTCCGCGCCAGGGCGTCCGCGTCCACCACGAGCGCCGGGGTCGCGAGCTCGCTCACGCGCATCGTGCCGGCGGAGAGACTCGAACTCTCACTGGCGGCGTCCTAAGCGCCGTGCCTCTGCCATTGGGCTACGCCGGCCCACCGAAGGGTACCTCGGCACGACAGAATGACCGCCGTGACCGCGCTCGACGTGCCCCGCTCCGACGCGCTCGCGGGTCAGCTCGGCCTCGCCGCCGACGTCGTCGACGAACGCGCGCTGGCCAACGCGGTCGCTCGCTGCGCGACGCATCGCGTGGTGCTGCCCACGTTCGCGCAGCTCGCCGACCCGTCGCGCATCGACGCGCGCACGACCGACGGCGTCGACAAGGACGCACCGGATGCGCGCAACCTGTTCCGCGTCCACTGGTACAACGACATGGCCGGCCGCCGGGTCTCGGTGCCCGACCACGTCGTGCTGCCGACGTCGCTCACGGGCGTCGAGAGCCCGATCATCGTGGTGTTCGGCGATCGCTTCCCGATGATCACGGCGCACAAGGTGCTCGCCGCCTACTCCTGCCTCGCGCCCCGCATCATCACCGGGCAGTTCGACCCCACCACCCAGCGCGCCATCTGGCCGAGCACCGGCAACTACGCGCGCGGCGGCGTCGCCATCAGCCGCATCATGGGCGCGCGCGGCGTCGCGGTGCTCCCGGCGGGCATGTCGCGCGAGCGATTCGAGTGGCTCGACCGCTGGACGAGCGACCCGAGCGACGTGGTGCGCACCCCGGGCACGGAGAGCAACGTCAAGGAGATCTACGACGCCTGCAACGAGATGCGCCGCGACCCGAAGAACTTCATCTTCAACCAGTTCTGCGAGTTCGGCAACCACGTGGGCCACTGGGAGGTCACCGGCCGCGCCCTCGCCGCCGTCTTCGACCGCGTCAATGGCGCGCACGGCGGGCGCCTGCGCCTCGCCGCCTTCACTTCCGCGACGGGCTCGGCGGGCACGATCGGCGCGGGGGACCGGCTCAAGGACGAGTACGGCACGCGCATCGTCGCGGTCGAGGCGCTCGAGTGCCCGACCATGCTCGAGAACGGCTTCGGCGAGCACAACATCCAGGGCATCGGTGACAAGCACATCCCGCTGATCCACAACGTCATGAACACCGACCTCGTCGCCGCCGTCTCCGACCGCGCGACCGACGAGCTCGACGTGCTCTTCAACACCTCCTCGGGCCGCCGCTACCTCGTCGAGCGTCGCCACGTGCCGGTCGACGTCGTCGAGTCGCTCGCGCACTTCGGCTTCTCCGCGATCTGCAACGTCATCGCGGCGATCAAGACGGCCAAGCTCCTCGGCCTCGGCGCCGACGACGCGCTGATCACGATCGCCACCGACGGCGCCGACCTGTACCCGAGCGAGCGCGA
>CAXRBC010000252.1:0-7509 GCA_964228515.1 Ilumatobacteraceae bacterium | reverse complement strand
CTCGACTACGTGTCGTGCTCGCCGTACCGAGTGCCGATCGCGCGTCTCGCGGCGGCGCAGGCGATCATCGGCGGGGCGAAGGCCGAGACGAAGTAGCGCGCGGCCTAGCCTGCGGCCGTGGCCATCGCGGACGACGACATCGAACGCGTCCGTGACGCGGTGTCGATCGTCGACGTCGTGCAGTCGCACGTGCAGCTGCGCCGCGTGGGGCGCAACTTCGTCGGCCTGTGCCCCTTCCACGCCGAGAAGTCCGGCTCCTTCAACGTCCGCGAGGAGACCAAGCGCTACAAGTGCTTCGGCTGCGGGGCCTCGGGGGACGTCTTCAAGTTCGTCCAGGAGATCGAGCACCTCGACTTCGTCGCGGCGGTCGAGCACCTCGCCTCCCGCGCGGGCATCACGCTCACGTACACCTCCACCGGTCAGTCCAAGGACCGCAAGCGCGCGAAGGAGCTCGTCGAGGTCGTCGAGCGCGCCGTGGAGTGGTACCACCAGCGCCTGCTGACGGCCCCCGACGCGCGGGCGGCGCGCGACTACCTGCGGGGGCGGGGACTGGCGGGCGACGTCGCGCGCCAATTCCGCATCGGGTGGGCCCCCGACGATTGGGATGCGCTCGCGCGCGACCTCGACGCGCCCTTCGAGATGCTGCGCGACACGGGCCTCGCCTTCCGCAATTCGCGGGGCAAGGTGCAGGACGCGTTCCGCGCCCGCGTGATGTTCCCGATCTTCAAGGACTCGGGCGAGGCCGTCGCCTTCGGCGGACGGGTGTTGCCGGGCAGCGACGACCCGGCCAAGTACAAGAACTCCTCCGAGACGCCGATCTACGCCAAGTCGCGCACGCTCTACGGCCTCAACTGGGCGAAGGCCCAGGTCGTCGCGGCCGACGAGGTGATCGTGTGCGAGGGCTACACGGACGTGATCGGCTTCTTCCGCGCCGGCGTGCCGCGCGCGGTCGCGACGTGCGGCACCGCGCTCACGGAGGACCACGTGCGGACGCTGAAGCGCTTCGCCAAGCGGGTGGTGCTCGCCTTCGACGCCGACGCGGCGGGGCAGGGCGCCGCCGAGCGCTTCTACGAGTGGGAGCGCAAGTACGAGGTGTCGGTGGCGGTCGCGCAGTTCCCCGCGGGGTCGGACCCGGCCGACCTCGCGTCGCGCGACCCCGAGGCGCTCGCGCGGGCGGTGGGGGACGCGCAGCCGTTCCTCGGCTTCAGGCTCCAGCGTGCGCTGCGGGCGGGCTCGGTCGCGAGCCCCGAGGCCCGCTCGCGCACCGCGGAGAAGGCGATGGCGGTGGTCAACGAGCACCCCGACCTGCACGTGCGCAAGCTCTACGCCGGTCAGGTCGCGACGCACGTGGGCATCCCGGCCCAGGACCTCGAGCGCATCGCCGAGCGCCGGACGCGCAAGCCGACGGTCGAGGTGGCGGCGGCGACGCCGCGCTCGGCGGCGGCGGAGTCCGCCGAATTCATCGTGATCGCGCTCATGATCCTCGACTGGGACGAGGTGGCGTCGTGGCTGACGGCCGAGATGTTCACCGACGAGGTGCACCGGCGCGCGTTCGCCGCGCTGGCCGCGGTCAAGGGCGCGCTGGAGCCCGCGCTCGCGGCCGCCGACGCCGAGGCGCGGGAGGTGCTGGAGCGCGCGGCCGTGGCGGACGTGGACGCGCAGCCGGTCAAGGAGGCGTGGAACCTGCTCGCTGCCGCCGTGCGCCGCCGGCTCGCACATCGTCGTGGCGTGACCGACCCCGACGTGATCCGAGCCGACCGCGACGCGCGACTGCTGCTGGAGCATCTCGAGGAGCCCGATGTGGCAGAATCGGCGGCGCAGGAACTGCTGGGGTGGCTCAACGCCACCGCGGAAGGGGACGGGTGAGCTCGACCATGGGCACGTCGGCCGCGCGAGAGACGATCGGCAGCGACCCCGTCCGCCTCTACCTCAACGAGATCGGGCAGGTCGACCTGCTCACCGCCGAGCAGGAGCGCGACCTTGGGCGGCGCATCAGGCTCGGCCAGCAGTCGGCCGAGCGCCTCGCCGCGCACCGCGCCGAGCTCACGGGCGCCGAGGAGCGCGCACTGCAGCGCCGCGTCGCCGACGGCGCGCGCGCCAAGGACCACATGGTGCGGGCCAACCTGCGGCTCGTCGTGTCGATCGCGCGCCGCTACGACCGGCGCGAGTTGCAGCTGGCCGACCTCATCCAGGAGGGCAACATCGGCCTGATGCACGCGGCGGAGAAGTACGACCCCGAGAAGGGCTTCAAGTTCTCCACGTACGCGACGTGGTGGATCCGACAGGCGATGACGCGCGCGCTCGCCGACCAGGGGCGCAACATCCGGATCCCCGGCCACATGATGGAGATCGTCCATCGGGTGCAGCGGGCCGAGCGCGACCTCACGACCGAGCTGCGGCGGGACCCGACGCCCGAGGAGGTCGCGGCGCGTTGCGACCTGAGCGTGGAGAAGCTGCTCGAGATCATGCAGATCGCGGTGTCGACGACGAGCCTCGACGCGCCCGTCGGCCACGACACGGACGACCTCACGGTGGGGGACACGATCCCCAACGCGGGCGGGGACGACCCGTCGGAGTCGACGGAGCGGGCGCAGCTTCGCCAGGCGGTGGAGCGGACGCTCGGCGACCTGGCGCCGCGGGACCAGGAGATCCTCGCGATGCGGTTCGGGATCGGGGAGTACACGCGACAGCACACGCTCGAGGAGGTGGCCGGGCGGATGAAGGTCACCCGCGAACGGGTGCGCCAGATCGAGCAGAAGGCGCTCGCGCGGCTGCGCCACCCGCACAACAGCGCGAGCCTGCGCGCCTTCCTCGGCGACGCCTGACGGGCCGTCGCGCCGCGCCGCGCCTCGGGCGCACCGTCTCCTCGGTGGCGGCCCTCGTTAGGCTGAGTGAGGCATTTTCCGGGGTAGCTCAGCTGGCAGAGCAACGGACTGTTAATCCGTGGGTCGTGGGTTCGATCCCCACCCCCGGAGCCATCGAGATCTCGTCGCGACCGCGCCGCGAGCCGGGCTCCGCGTCGCGCGTAGGGTGCGGGGCGGGCCAGTAGCTCAGTGGTCAGAGCAGGGGACTCATAATCCCTTGGTCGTTGGTTCGATCCCAACCTGGCCCACGACGAGCGGCGTCGGCCCAGCGCGGTCGCTCCGGCGCGGCGACGCCAGCCGCGGCCCGGACGGGCCCGTCCGCGGCGTGATCTAGGCTCTCGCCCACATCACCGGGGCGGCGCACGCCGTGCCCGGACTCGGGGGGCACCCGCCTCTCGGGGACACGTACGGCCCCGCCGTGCGAGGAGGAGACATCACAATGAGGAAGCGCAACGGACTGAAGTCCGCCGCCCTCGCCATCGCCGCGTTCGCGCTCGTCGCGAGCGCATGCGGCGGCGACGACGCGGACGACACCGCCTCGGAGGACACGGTCGCCGAGGAGACCACCGAGGAGACGACGGCCCCGCTGCCCGGCGCCGGCGTGCTCGCCTGCATGGTCACCGACACCGGCGGCGTCGACGACAAGGGCTTCAACCAGATCTCGTACGAGGGCATGAAGAAGGCGGAGGCCGAGCTCGGCGTCACCATCGACCTGCTCGAGTCGTCCAGCGACGCGGACTACGCGCCGAACCTCCAGGCCTTCGCCGACAAGGGTTGCAACATCACCGTGACGGTGGGGTTCCTCCTCGGTGACGCGACCAAGGCGGCGGCCGAGGCCAACACCGACCTGAACTACGCGATCGTCGACTTCGCCTACGACCCGCCGGTGGCCAACGCCCGCGGTCTCGTGTTCGCGACCGACCAGCCGTCGTTCATGGCCGGCTACATGGCCGCCGCGATGACGAAGACCGGCACCGTCGCCACCTACGGCGGCGTCAACATCCCGCCGGTCACGGTCTTCATGGAGGGCTTCCGCCTGGGCGTCGAGTACTACAACGCGCAGAAGGGCACCAGCGTGAAGCTGCTCGGCTGGGACGGCAAGGACGGCACGTTCGCCGGCAACTTCGAGAGCCTCGACGACGGCAAGAACATCGCCAAGAGCCAGGCCGACGAGGGTGCGGACATCATCTTCCCGGTCGCGGGCCCCGTGGGCCTCGGCTCGGCGCAGTTCGCCAAGGAGTCGGGCGGCAGCGTCCGGATCATCGGCGTCGACGTCGACATGAGCAAGTCCAACCCGGACGCGGCCGAGGTCTACATCGCCTCGGTGCTCAAGAACATCGACGCGGCCGTGTTCGCGGCGATCAAGGACACCGTGGAGGGCACGGCGACGAGTGACAACTACGTCGGTACCCTCGCGAACGGCGGCGTGGGCGTGGCCTTCACCGACGTGCCCGCGGAGATCCAGTCGGAGGTCGAGGCCATCGGCGCCGGCATCGCGGACGGAAGCATCAAGATCGGGGGCTGACCCCGTTCGGGGACTCCCGAAGTTCCTCGGTATCGGGGGCCGGTCGCGCGAGCGGCCGGCCCCCGAACCGTTTTCGTCTAGCGTCAGGCCGATGACGCACGCGTCCGCGACGTCGACGACGTACGAGTTGCGCGGCATCACCAAGCGGTTCCCCGGCGTCGTCGCCAACGACGACGTCAACCTCGTGATCCGCACGGGCGAGGTGCTGTGCCTCGTCGGCGAGAACGGCGCCGGCAAGTCGACGCTGATGAACGTGCTCTACGGCCTGTACCGGGCCGACGAGGGCGAACTGCGCATCGACGGTGCGCCCACCGTCTTCCACTCCCCGGCCGACGCGATCGCCGCCGGCATCGGCATGGTGCACCAGCACTTCATGCTGGTGCCCAACTTCACCGTGGCCGAGAACGTGGTGCTCGGCGCCGAGCCCATGGGCCGTGCGGGCACCCTCGACATCGACCGCGCCCGCACCATGGTCCGCGAGGTCTCCGATCGCTACCACCTCAACCTCGACCCCGACGCGGTCGTCGAGGAGCTCCCGGTGGGGGTGCGCCAGCGCGTCGAGATCGTCAAGGTCCTGCTGCGCGACGCCCGGGTCGTGGTCTTCGACGAGCCCACCGCGGTGCTCACCCCGAGCGAGATCCTCGAGTTCTTCGAGATCGTGCGCACCCTCGTGCGCGCGGGCCGGGGCGTGGTCTTCATCACCCACAAGCTCAAGGAGGCCCTCACCATCGCCGACCGCATCAACGTGCTGCGGCGCGGCAAGGTCGTGGGTGACGCGGACCCCGCCACGGCCACCGAGTCCGCGATCGCCGAGATGATGGTCGGCCGGCCCGTCCAGCTGACGGTGGAGAAGAAGGCGGCCGCGCCCGGCGCGGCCGTGCTGGACGTGCAGGGGCTGTCGGTGGTCGAGCCCGACGGCCGGACGGTGGTGGACGACGTGTCGTTCGTCGTGCGCGCGGGCGAGATCGTCGGCGTCGCCGGCGTGCAGGGCAACGGCCAGACGGAGCTCGTCGAGGCGCTCAGCGGCCTGCGGCGCGCGGCCGCCGGCCGCATCGTGCTCGACGGCCGCGACGTCACGCACGACTCGCCGCGCGAGCGGCACGCCGCGGGGATGGGCCACGTGCCCGAGGATCGCCAGCGCCAGGGGCTCGTCGTGGACCTGACGATCACGGAGAATCTCGTGCTGACCAGGTACCACGACGCGCAGTTCTCCTCGGGCATCTCGATGCACTGGGACGACGCGCGCGCGGTGGCGAAGGACCTTGTCGCGCGCTACGACATCCGCACGCCCGATCCCGAGCAGACGGCGAGCACGCTCTCGGGCGGCAACCAGCAGAAGGTCATCGTCGCGCGCGAGCTGAGCCGCGACATCCGACTCGCGCTGGCTGCGCAGCCGACGCGCGGCGTCGACGTCGGCTCGATCGAGTACATCCACGCGCGCATCGTCGAGGAGCGCGACGCGGGCACCGCCGTGCTCATCGTGAGCACGGAGCTCGACGAGGTGATGGCGCTCGCGGACCGCGTGCTCGTGATGTACCGCGGTCGCATCGTGGCCGACCTCGACCCGCGCGCCGTGTCGCACATGGACGTGGGGCTCTACATGGCCGGCTCGCGCCCGGGCGAGGCCGCGGGGGCCGGCGCGGGGGCCGCGCGATGAACGAGACGCTGAAGTCCCTGCGCTACACGGCGCTGGCCGTGGTCGCGGCGCTGTTCGTGAGCGCCTTCATCATCGTGATCACGGACATCGCGGCGCTGCGCGAGGGCGACGTGCTGACGGCGCTCGACACGTTGCGGCTCGCGTACTGGTCGCTCTTCAAGGGATCCTTCGGCAGCCTCCGCGCGATCTCGGCGACCATCACGGGCGCCACGCCCCTCATGCTCGCGGGGCTCGCCGTGTCGGTGGCGTTCAAGGCCGGCCTCTTCAACATCGGTGCGACGGGCCAGATGCTCGCGGGCGGCATGACGGGCCTCTGGGTCGGCTTCGCGCTGGACGTGCCGGGCCCGATCCACGTGGTGCTCGCGTTGCTCGCGGGCGCCCTCGGCGGCGCGATCTTCGGCGCCATCCCGGGCGTGCTCAAGGCCCGCACCGGCGCCCACGAGGTGATCACCACGATCATGCTCAACAGCGTCGCGGGCTTCCTCACGCTGTGGCTGCTCAAGACCGAGCTGTTCAAGCGGGAGGGTCGCGACGACGCCATCTCCACGCTCATCGACGAGGACGCCAAGCTGCCGCGCCTCTTCTGGTTCATGGGCAAGCGCATCGACCTGCAGGCGCACCTGGGCTTCGTGGTGGCGCTCGGGTGCGTCGCGCTCTTCTGGTGGTTGCTCAACAGGACGACCACCGGCTTCGAGTTGCGCGCGACGGGGCTCAATCAGGAGGCCGCGCGCTATGCGGGCATGCGCACGCGCAGCCTGATGGTCGTCGCGATGACGCTGGCCGGCGCCTTCGCCGGGCTCGCGGGCGCCTCGGAGGTGCTGGGCCTCTACGGCTTCGCGTCCGCGAGCCTCGCGGGCGACATCGGCTTCGACGCGATCGCAGTGGCGCTGCTCGGACGGTCGACGCCGATCGGCACGGCCGTCTCGGCGATCCTGTTCGGCGCGCTCCAGGCGGGGGGCCGCCAGATGCAGGTCAACACCGACGTGCCGATCGACCTCATCATCGTGCTGCGCTCGCTCATCGTGATGTTCATCGCCGCGCCGCTGCTCGTGAAGGCGATGTACCGACTGAGGGGCGAGGCCCAGAGCTACGGCCAGACGTTCCGCGGATGGGGCGGATGAGCGCGCCCGGACTCGTCGTCTCGGCCGAGCAGCGCCGCCGCGCCCGCAACGTCGGCGTCGCCTACCTGGTGCTCGCCGCCGTCACGATGCTGGTCTTCACGCGCCGCGCCGGTGACGCGACGTTCAAGGTCTCGGAGACCGGGTCGTTCGCGCTCCCCGCCGAGCGCGTCGGCTGGCTGCTCGGCGTCGTGCTGGTCGCGCTCGCCGCCGTGCAGCTCCTGCGCGGCTTCGGTCGCAGGTCGAACGTGATCCTTGCGCTCGCGACCGCCGCGTTCTTCATGTCGTTCCTCGCGTGGGCCGCGTCGGGGGAGTCGTTCAGCTTCGTCGGCATGGTGCAGGACA
>CAXRBC010000251.1:0-2236 GCA_964228515.1 Ilumatobacteraceae bacterium | reverse complement strand
AGTCGCTCGCCACGCCGGCGGTGCTGGCCGCGGTGGCGGCCGCGGCGCCCGCCGGTCGCGCCTCGGCGGCGCAGGGTCTCGCGGGGTCGGCCAGCGTCTTCGGCTCGATGGTGGCGGCATTCACGACGCCCGCGCTGTACGGCGCCGCGGGTGCGGCGTCGACGTTCCTCGCCGTCGCGGTGGGCATCCTCGCGATCGCCGCGATCGCCCTCGCGCTCAGGGCGCGGGACGGGGGTGCGCTCGCCCGCGGTTAGGCGAGGCGCTCCACGATCATCGCCATTCCCTGGCCACCGCCGACGCACATCGTCTCGAGGCCATAGCGACCGTCGGTGTGCTGGAGGCCGTTGATGAGCGTCGTCATGATGCGCGCGCCGGTCATGCCGAACGGGTGACCCAGCGCGATCGATCCGCCGTGCACGTTGAGCTTCTCGAGCGGGATCTCGAGGTGCTTCGCCGACGGGATGACCTGCGCGGCGAACGCCTCGTTGATCTCGGCGAGGTCGATGCGATCCATCGTGAGGCCCGCGCGCTGCAGGGCCTGGCGCGACGCCTCGATGGGGCCGAGACCCATGATCTCGGGGTTGAGGCCGGACACGCCCGACGAGACGACGCGCGCGAGCGGGGTGACGCCGAGGCGCTTGGCCTTGGTGTCGCTCATGACGAGCACGGCCGCGGCGCCGTCGTTGAGCGGGCACGCGTTGCCCGCGGTGATCTCGCCGTCCGGGCGGAAGACGGGCTTCAGCCCCGCGAGCGCCTCGACCGTCGTGCCGGCGCGCGGGCCGTCGTCCTTGGCGATCACGCGCCCGTCGGGGAGCGTGACGGGCGTGATCTCGCGCTCGAAGAATCCGTTCTCCTGGTGCGCCACCGCGCGCTGCTGCGACCGCGCGGCGAACTCGTCCATCTCGCGGCGCGTCACGCCCTCGACCTCGCGCACGTTCTCGGCCGTCTGGCCCATGGCGATGTAGGCGTCGGGCAGTCCGCTCGGCGGGGTCCAGGTGCCCTGGCCGCCCGCGGCGCGGGTCTTGGTGCGCTCGCCCGAGGGCTTGAAGATCGGGTTGGGCGCGAGGTCGGAGGCGCCGTGCTGGTAGCGGCTCACGGTCTCCACGCCCGCGGCGATGAAGCAGTCGCCCTCGCCCGCCTTGATCGCGTGCGCGGCCATGCGGATCGTCTGCAGGCTCGAGGAGCAGTAGCGGTTGACGGTGACCCCCGGGCAGGCGTCGAGACCGGCGAGCAGCGCGACGATGCGCCCGATGTTGAAGCCGCTCTCGCCCGCGGGCTGGCCGCATCCCATGATCAGGTCCTCGACGTCGCCGGGCTTCACCTGCGGCACCTTGGCCATCAGCGCGCGCACGATCTGCGCCGACATGTCGTCGGGCCGCAGGTCCACGAGCGAGCCCTTGTTGGCGCGCCCGATCGGGCTCCGCGCGGTCGCGACGATCACTGCCTCAGCCATGGTTCCCCTCCGCTCGCGTCACACTACCCTCGGCGACGGAACACCCATGCAGCTGCATCGCGTCCCGCTGGACGAGATCGACCTGTCCGACGTCGCGTTCTGGCGGGCGCCGCGCGTCGCGCGCGAGTCGGCGTTCAAGACGCTGCGCGACGAGGCCCCCGTGCGATTCTTCGAGGAGCGGGAGTTCGCGCACTTCCCCAAGGGACCCGGCTACTTCGCGCTCACGCGCCACGAGGACATCTGGCACGTGAGCCGCAACCCGCAGCTCTTCTGCAGCGGCGAGGGCTCCAACATCGGGGATCTCCCCCAGGAGATCAACGACTTCTTCGGATCGATGATCAACATGGACGACCCCCGGCACTTCCGCCTCCGCTCGATCGTGTCCAAGGGCTTCACGCCGCGCGAGATCGGCCGGGTCGACCGGTACGTGCGCGACAAGGCGGCGCGGATCGTCGACGGCGTGCTCGAGCGCCACGGATCGGGCGACGAGTTCGACGCGGTGGCGGAGATCTCAGGGCCGTTCCCGCTGCAGATCATCTGCGAGATGATGGGCATCCCGCCCGAGGACGAGGAGCGGATCTTCGCGTGGACCAACACGATCCTCGGCGCCGGCGACCCCGACTTCGGCGGCACGTACGACTCGCTCTTCGCCGCGGGACTCGGCATGTTCGAGTACGCGCAGGCCCTCGGGGAGGACCGCCGCGCCAGGCCGCGCGAGGACATCACGAGCGCGATGATGGGCGCCGAGGTCGACGGGGACCGCCTCAGCCCGCAGGAGTTCGG
>CAXRBC010000250.1:0-3126 GCA_964228515.1 Ilumatobacteraceae bacterium | reverse complement strand
TGGACGCAGGCCTCGCTCGACGCGCGCCTCGACGCGTCGTGGTGCACGACCGGCGACATCCTCGTGCACGACGCGCTGCCCACCGCTGCGCCGCACTCCACGGGCGCGCCACCCGCCGCGGGCGCGACGCCCGCCCTCGACGCCTTCTGCTGGGTCAAGATGCATCCGGACGCCACACCGCCGATGGGCGAGATCTACAAGGTCGCGGTCGACCCCGCACGCCACGGCACGGGCCTCGGCCGCGCGATGGTCGTCGCGGGGCTCGCGCACATGCACGCACGCGGCGCCGTCGTCGCGATGCTCTACGTCGACGATGCGAACGCGCCGGCCGTCGCGCTGTATCGCTCGCTCGGCTTCACGCCGCACCACTCGGAGCACGCCTACACCGCGCACGTCTGAGCGGTGCCTCCGCGACACGCGATGCACCACGGCGCGCCGTCCAACGCGCGGCCCGCGTAGCCTGCGTCCCGTGCCCGACGCCTCCACCACCCCCCTGCCGCGCTGGTCCGTGGCGGACGTCCACGAGTCCTTCACCGCCCGCACGTTCCTCGATGCGATGGAGCGTTCGTCCGCCGACGTCGGGCGCCTCGAGGCGCTGTTCGACGATTCGGACGTGCGCGCCACCGACCCGCGCACGCCGACGGCGCGCGACGGCGAGGTCGCCGACGCCGTCCTCTGCGCGTTCAACGACTGCGCGAGGCGGCTCGAGGTCCTCGGCGCCTACGTCTACGCGACCGTCTCGACCGACAGCCGCGACGAGCGCGCGCAGGGCCTCCTGAGCGAGCTCGAGGTACTCGAGAGCCGCACGACGCCGCTGCTCGCGCGCCTCGCCGACTGGATCGCCTCGCTCGACGCCGACGCCCTCGCCGCGGTGAGCTCGGAGGCGCGCGAGCACGTCGGCCCGCTGCGCCGACTGCAGGCCCGCGCCGTGCACCAGATGTCCGAGGCGGAGGAGGGCCTGTACGCCGAACTGTCGGTCACCGGGTCGTCCGCATGGTCGCGCCTGCACGCCGACGTCACGTCGCAGCTCACGGCCACGGTGCACCTCCCCGACGGCGACCGCACGATGCCGATGCCCGCCGTGCGCGGCCTCGCCACCAGCGCCGACCCCGGCGCGCGCCGAGCCGCCTACGACGCCGAGATGGAGGCCTGGCCGCGCGTCGCGGTCGCGGCCGCCGCCGCGATGAACGCCATCAAGGGCGAGGCCAACGCGGTGAACCGCCGCCGCACCTGGGACTCCCCGCTGGACGCGTCGCTCTACGCCAACAGCGTGAGCCGGCGCACGTTCGACGCCATGCAGTCGGCCGTGCACGCCGCGCTCCCCGACTTCCGCGCGTGGATGCGCACCAAGGCGCGCCTCCACGGCGACGCCGAGGGCCTCTCCTGGTGGAACCTCTTCGCCCCGCTGCCCACCGCGGGCGGCGCGATCTCGTGGGACGAGGGCGTCGCGCTGGTGCGCGGCGCCTTCGCCGAGTACTCCGACTCGCTCGCCCGCCTCGTCGACCGCTCGCTCGCCGAGCGGTGGATCGACGCCGAGCCGCGCGAGGGCAAGGTCGGCGGCGCGTTCTGCATGTCGTTCGTCGACGACCGCTCGCTGGTGCTGCTCAATTGGAGCGGCAGCGTCGACTCGGCCCAGACCACGGCACACGAGCTCGGCCACGCGTACCACAACACCCAGCTCGCCCACCGCACGCCGCTCCAGCGGCGCCTCCCGATGGCGCTCGCGGAGACGGCGAGCATCTTCTGCGAGACCCTCGTCGTCGAAGCCGGCCTCTCCCGGCTCGAGGGCGACGCGCGGCTCGCCATGCTCGACGTCGACCTCATCGGCGCGGCGCAGGTGGTGGTCGACATCCACAGCCGATTCCTGTTCGAGACCGAGGTGTTCGCTCGCCGCCAGCGCCGCACGCTGGGCGTGAGCGAGCTGCACGACATGATGCGCGAGGCCCAAGCGTCCGCGTACGGCGACGGCCTCGACCAGACCACGGCCCATCCGTACATGTGGGTGCTCAAGCCGCACTACTACGGCTCGCACTTCTACAACTGGCCGTACACGTACGGCCTGCTCTTCGGCCTCGGCCTCTTCGCGCAATACCGGCGCGACCCCGAGCGCTTCCGCGGCGGCTACGACACCGTGCTCTCGCGCGCGGGCATGGACTCGGCCGAGGAGCTCGGCGCATCGTTCGGCCTCGACGTCACGGACGAGGCGTTCTGGACGGCGAGCCTCGACGTGCTGCGCGCCCGCATGGCCGACTACACCCGCCTCAGCGGGGTGGGGTGATGATCAGGCCCTGACCTGTCGCCAGGGTCAGGATCGAGACACCGAGCTCCGCTGCGACGGCGTTCATCGCCTCGTACTGCGGCTCGGAGTTGACGTGCGCGTAGTCATCGAGCAGCACCGGCGCACCCGGCAGCAAGCGGGGCCACAGCGCGCGCAGTGACTCCACCTCGGCCGACGGCGTGTTGAGGTCGATGTGGAGGAACCCGATGCGGCCGACGTCCACGGTCTGCAGCGATTGCGGAAGAAGGCCGGGGATCAGCCGTACACGCTCCCACGTGGCGAACGTCTCCCGTGTCGCCGTGAGGCTCTCCGCATAGACGGGGCTGCTGCCCAGCGACGCATCTTGGAGACCAGTTCCGGCGTTGATCACCGCGCTCTCGAACGTGTCGAAGAGGTATGCCGTGGTCGACCGACGATTCCAGTCGTCGATCGACGTGAGGATCGCCGCGAAGGTCATGCCTCGGCCGGTCCCGAGCTCGACGAAGTTGCCGCCCAGCCGCAGTCCGACGTCGGCGCACCACAGTGCCTGGTGGATCCGAAAGTGCATCCCCGCGTTCCAGTGGTCCCTCCTCGCCGCCGACATGCTCGCGTCGTACGCGGCCGAGAAGCGGGGTGACTCCATGAACGACACGTTGTGCTTGGTGGCCACGTTCGCCGTGGCGTAGCGCCAGATGCGCACCGTGTCCCAGCCGGTGATCCCTTCGAGTTCGCCACTATTCGCCCTCAGGTTGCGCACGATCAGTCGCGCTGCGGCCAGCCGACGACGCCACGCGCCCCGTGGCGGCACTTCATGCGGCGTGGATCGCATCGACAGCGACACGTCGACGGCGGTGAGTTTCGAGTATCGC
>CAXRBC010000249.1:0-4235 GCA_964228515.1 Ilumatobacteraceae bacterium | reverse complement strand
CGTGGACGCGCGCGAACTCGAAGTCGCGCTGGTCACCCGAGGGCACCGCCATGATCGCGCCCGTGCCGTAGCCCATCAGCACGTAGTCGGCGATCCAGACGGGGATCGGCGCGCCGCTCACGGGGTTGACGGCCGAGGCGCTGAGCGCGACACCCGTCTTGGGCCGGTCGGCGCTCGCGCGCTCGGCGTCGGTCGCGGCACGGGCCCGCGCCCGGTAGGCCTCGACGTCGGCGCGGCGGTCGGCGGCGGTGAGCGCATCGACGAGCGGATGCTCGGGGGAGAGCACCATGAAGGTCGCGCCGAAGAGGGTGTCGGGCCGCGTGGTGAAGACCTCGATCGGCCCCGCCTCCGAGGCGAAGCGGACGCGGGCGCCGTGGCTCCGCCCGATCCAATTGCGCTGCATGAGCTTGATCGACTCGGGCCAGTCGAGGCGGTCGAGGTCGTCGAGCAGGCGGTCGGCGTACGCAGTGATGCGCATCGTCCACTGGCGCATCGTGCGCGTGAAGACCGGGTAGTTGCCGATGTCGCTGCGGCCCTCGGCGGTGACCTCTTCGTTGGCCAGGATCGTGCCGAGGCCGGGGCACCAATTGACCGGCGCGTCGGCGAGGTCCGCGAGGCGCCTCGAGTTGACCAGCCGGGCGCGCTCGGTGGCGGACCTGGCGGCCCAGGGTGCGCCGCCCGTGGCGCGCGTGCCCGCCGCGTACTCGGCGACGAGCTGGCGGATCGGTCGCGCCCGCCCGAGGTCCGCGTCGTACCAGGCGTCGAAGATGCGCAGGAAGATCCACTGGGTCCAGCGGTAGTACGCCTCGTCGGTGGTGGAGATGCTGCGGCGCGGGTCGTGCGCGAGCCCGAGGCGCCGCAGCTGGCGGCGCATCGTCGCGATGTTGGCCTCCGTGTTGACCCGCGGATGCACGCCCGTGGCGATCGCATGCTGCTCGGCGGGCAGGCCGAAGGCGTCGTAGCCGAGGGCGTGCAGCACGTTGAAGCCCGTCGCGCGCTTGAAGCGTCCGTAGACGTCGGTGCCGATGTACCCCAGCGGGTGCCCGACGTGCAGCCCCGCGCCCGACGGGTACGGGAACATGTCGAGGATGAAGAGCTGCTCGCGGCCCGCGATCCTCTCGGGCTCGGCGAGCGGTCCCGCGGGATTGGGCGCCTCGAAGGTGCCGCGCTCGTCCCAGCGGTCCTGCCAGCGCGTCTCGATCTCGTTGGCCAGCGCGGCGGTGTACCGGTGTCGCGGGATCGACGCCATGAGATACGTATCGTAATTGCCGTGGCTCCGCAGCGGCGCCGGTCCCGGGGACCGCAGTTCGACAATCGTCGCCGCGTCGAGCGCACCGCTCGCCTCGGCGAGACGCTGCGTGAGGTGATCGCCGACGAGCTCGCGCGGCTCGACGACGAGCGCCTCGGCTTCGTCACCATCACGACCGTGGACGTCGACTCCGAGATGCGCCGAGCCGTCGTGTACTACGACTCGCTGCAGGGCGAGGAGGGCGACGCCGAGGTGCTGGAGGCGCTCGGCGACCACCGCAAGCGCATGCAGACCGCGATCGCCGACCAGGTCCGCGCCCGGCGCACGCCCGTGCTTGAGTTCCGCCCCGACGAGACCATCCGGGCCGCCGAGCGCATCGACGAGGTGCTGCGCCGGGACGCCCGTGGGAGCCAGTAGCCCGGGCGGTCCGCCGTGCGGCATCGCGCTCGTCGACAAGGCGGCCGGCCTCACGAGCCACGACGTCGTCGCGCGGCTGCGCCGCCGACTCGGCGAGCGGCGCATCGGCCACGCCGGCACGCTCGACCCCGATGCGACGGGGCTGCTCGTCGTGGGCGTGGGTCACGCGACTCGGCTCCTCACGTTCCTCGTCGGGCTCGACAAGTGTTACGAGGCCGAGGTGGTGCTGGGGTCTGCCACGACGACGCTGGACGCGGCGGGCGAGGTGACGAGGCGCGACGACATGTCGCACGTGACGGCCGACGACGTCGCGCGGGTGGCGCGCGAGCGACTCACCGGGGCGATCGACCAGGTGCCGCCCATGGTCTCGGCGATCAGGCGCGACGGCGTGCGGCTGCACGAGCTGGCGCGCGCGGGCGTGACGGTGGAGCGGCCCGCGCGGCGCGTGACGATCCATGAGCTCGCGATCGCACCCGGTGGGGCGCCCGGCGTGTACGCGATGCGCGTGCGGTGCTCGAGCGGCACGTACGTGCGATCCATCGCCGACGACCTCGGCCGGATGCTCGGCGGGTCGGCGCACCTGCGTGCGCTGCGACGCACGGCGGTCGGCCCCTTCGACGTCGCGGAGGCCGCGCCGTGGGAGTCGGCCGTCGTGCGCGACGCCGCCGAGATGCTCGCGCGCCTGCCAGGTGTGGCCGTGCGCCGCGTCCGCGACCGCGACGAGCGGGCGGTGCGCAACGGTCGCCCGTGGCCCGCGCCCGACGCGCCCGGGGCGCCCGAGCGCGGGCCGGGCGACACCGCGCGCGCGGTGATCGTCGGCGAGTCCGGGGCGTTGCTCGCGATCTACGACCGCGCGGACGACGGCGGCTGGCGCCCGGCCGCCGTGATGCCATCGGGATAGCGTCGGCGCCGATGCAGGTCTTCGGCGACGCGGAGGCGCGCGACGTCGCCCGGCTGCGGGAGTGGCTGGCCGGTCGGCGCAGCGTCGTCACCATCGGGGCATACGACGGGGTCCACCTGGGGCACCGCGCCGTGATCGGCCAGGCCCGGGCCGAGGCGGCCCGCGACGGCTCGGCCAGCGTGGTCGTCACCTTCGACCGCCACCCGGCGAGCGTGGTGCGACCGGAGTCGGCGCCGCGGCTCCTCACGAGCCACGCGCACAAGCTCGAGCTGCTCGCCGCCACCGGCGTGGACGCCGTGCTGGTCGTGGCCTTCACCCCCGCGCGGGCGCGCGAGGCGCCCGTGGAGTTCGTCGAGCGGGTGCTGGTGGCGGCGCTCGCGGCGCGCACGGTGATCGTGGGGGAGGACTTCCACTTCGGCCACCGTCGCGGCGGCAACGTCGCACTGCTGCGCGAGGTCGGCGCGCGGCGCGGCTTCGAGGTCGCGCCGGTCGAGCTCGTGGCGCGCGGCGACGGCGTGGACGAGCCGATGAGCAGCACCGCGATCCGCCGTGCGCTCGCCGGTGGCGACGTGGTGGCCGCGGCGCGCATGCTGGGCCGCGACCACGAGGTGCGCGGCGTCGTGGTGAGCGGGGACCGGCGCGGGCGCGAGATCGGATTCCCCACCGCCAACGTCGCCGTGGACGCCGAGACGTGCCTGCCGGCGGACGGCGTGTACGCGGGGCGCCTCGCCCGAGCCGACGGCACGTGGCACGGCTGTGCGGTCAATCTCGGGCGCCGTCCGACGTTCGTGGACCGCTCGCCCGCGTCGCTGCTCGAGGCGCACGTGCTCGACTTCGACGGCGATCTGTACGGCGAGTCGGTGCGCGTCGCGTTCGTGGCGTTCCTGCGGGGGGAGCGCAAGTTCGACGGCGTTGCCGCGCTCGCGTCGCAGCTCAAGCTCGACGTTGACCACGCGCGCACGCTCCTCGCGCGCTGACGTACGCGCATCGATCGCGCGTCGACGGTGAGGTGCTCGCGTGACGCGTCGCGCGAAACCGCGCAACCACGCGGAGTTGGGGGGTCGGTAGACTGACGAGCGTGCGCGGAGCGCGCACGGAGACATTGGACATCCCCTCGTGACGAACATCCTGGTGATTGGAGCCGGCGGCGTCGGCTCCTCCATGGCGTCCATCGGGGAGACGCGCACCTTCTTCGACTCCTTCGTCCTCGCCGACATCAGCGAGGCCCGCGCCGAGAAGGCCCTCGCGAGCCTCGAGGACCGCGGCCGCTTCTCCACCGCGCGCGTGGACGCCGCCGACCGGGCCGGGATCGTCGAGCTGGCCCGCAGGGTCGAGGCCGACGTGATCGTCAACGCCTGCGACCCGCGCTTCAACGAGTCGATCTTCGCCGCCGCCTTCGAGGCCGGCTGCTCCTACGTGGACATGGCGATGAACCTGAGCCGGCCCCACCCGACGCACCCCTACTCGGAGGTCGGCGTGCCGCTCGGCGAGGGCCAGCTGGCGGCCGACCAGGCGTGGCGCGACAAGGGGCTGCTCGCCCTCGTCGGCATGGGCGTGGAGCCGGGCCTCAGCAATGTCTTTGCTCGGTACGCGGCGGACCACCTCTTCGACACCCTCGACGAGATCGGGGTGCGCGATGGGTCCAACCTCTCGATCGACGGCTTCGAG
>CAXRBC010000248.1:0-3769 GCA_964228515.1 Ilumatobacteraceae bacterium | reverse complement strand
GACGTGCCGACGTACGGACCGGGGGAGTGGTCGCTCTCGGTCGACGGCCTCGTCGATCGGCCCTTCTCGCTCGACCTCGTCGCGCTGCGCGCGCTGCCGTCGGTCACGATCACGACCGACATCCACTGCGTGACGAAGTGGTCCAAGTTCGACACGCGCTGGACGGGCGTGCGCGTGCGGGATCTCGTAGAGCGCGCGGGGGCCGGGGCCGGCGCGACGCACGTGATGGCGCACGCCGAGCAGGGCTACACCGCCAACCTGCCGCTCGCCGACCTGCTGCGCGACGACGCGCTCGTGGCGTGGGCGTACGACGACGCCGAGATCGAGCCGATCCACGGCGGTCCGGTGCGGCTGGTCGTGCCGCACCTCGACTTGTGGAAATCCCCGAAGTGGCTGCGGCGGATCGAGCTCATGGCCGCCGACGCGCCGGGCTTCTGGGAGCAGAACGGGTACCACATGTACGGGGACCCGTTCCGCGAGCAGCGCTTCTGGGGCGACTGACGCTCAGACCGTCGTGGCGCAGAACGTGTCGCCCTGCGGGAGCGACGACGACACGCGCGGCGACGTGTCGCCGTACAGCGCGGTGAGCATCCCCTTCACCATCCCGCGGTCGACGGCGCAGATGACCGGGTGCTCGATCGCGACGTCGCCGAAGGGGCAGTGGTTGTTGATGATCCGCAGCGTGTCGTTGCGCTGGTCCGCGTGCGCGGCGAACCCCTGCGCCGTGAGCGCGTCCGCCACCGCCTGCATCGCCGAGCGCAGCGACCGCTGCGACGCCGCGCGGTCGTCGCCCGCGAGCCCGGCGGCCATGGCACGCCCGTACTCCTCGCCGACCCGCTCGGCCATCGCCTCGGCCTCGCGCGGCGTGAGCATCTCGAGGGCGCGGCCGAGCAGCGTGAGCACGAGGTCGTCGCTGCGGACCTGGAACTGCATGGCCGGTGGCGCGCCCGTGGCGAGGTAGCGCTTGGACGGCCGACCGGCGCCGCCGGTCGCCTTGCCCGTCGCGACCTCGAGGTAGCCGCCGGCCGCGAGCTTGTCGAGGTGGTGTCGCGCGACGTTGGGGTGCACGCCGACCTTGGCCGCGACCTGCGCAGCGGTCACGCCGTCCTTGGTCTCGCGCGCGTGGAGGTAGATCGCGCGTCGCGTGGGGTCGCCGAACGCCGACGTGATCGCCGACACGGTCGCGGTGAATGCGCGACGGGTCTGCGACCCGCCGCGTCGAGCTTCGCTGCGCGCGGCGCGGGGCACGGCGATATTCTACCTACCGCCGTAGTGCAAATTCCCGACCGTGCCGCGGCGCACCCCACCATGACGCTCACCACCGACGATCGCCTGCTCGACGCGTTGCGTCCCGTCCACGACCCCGAGCTCCACCGCTCGATCGTGGACCTCGGCATGGTGCGCGCCGCGTCGCTCGACGCGAGCGGTCGCGCGTCGGTGACGGTCGCGCTCACGATCCAGGGCTGCCCGTTGCGCAACGAGATCCAGCAGCGCGTCACCGCCGCGCTCCACGCGCTCGACGGGGTGCGCGACGTCGCGATCTCCTTCGACGTGATGAATGACGCGGAGCGCGCCCGGGTCCGCGAGCTCGTCCACGGCAGCCCCGGCGCGACGGCCGGCAGCGCGCCCGCGCACGGCCACGCCGAGGGCCGCGCGATCCCGTGCGCCCAGCCCGGGTCCCGCACCCGCCCGATCCTCGTGTCCTCGGGCAAGGGCGGCGTCGGCAAGAGCAGCGTCACGACCAACCTCGCGGTCGCCCTCGCCGCCGCCGGCCACCGGGTGGGCCTCGTCGACGCCGACATCTACGGCTACTCGATCCCCCGCATGCTGGGCGCGACGCGCGACCCCGTCGTGATCGACGGCATGCTCCTGCCGACCGAGTCGTACGGCGTGCGGTGCATCTCGATCGGCTACTTCGTGCCCGATGGCCAGGCGGTCGTGTGGCGCGGGCCGATGCTGCACAAGGCCCTCGAGCAGTTCCTCACCGACGTCTACTGGGACGAGCCGGACTTCCTGCTCGTCGACATGCCGCCCGGCACCGGCGACATCGCGCTCAGCCTCAGCCAGTACCTGCCGCGCGCCGAGGTGCTCGTGGTGACGACGCCGCAGCCCGCGGCGCAGAAGGTCGCGCGGCTCTCGGCCGCGATGGCCGCCAAGGTCAACCTCCCGGTCCGCGGCGTGATCGAGAACATGTCGTGGTTCACCGGCGACGACGGACGCCGCTACGAGCTCTTCGGTGCGGGCGGCGGGCGACAGCTCGCCGAGGAGCTCTCGGTGCCGCTGCTCGCCCAGATCCCGCTCGTGCAGCCGCTGCGCGAGGGCGGCGACGACGGCCGCCCCATCGCGGCGGTCGCGCCCGAGAGCGAGGTGGGCCGCATCTTCGCCGATCTCGCGCGCCGCGTGGCCGACGAGATGAAGCCCAAGAAGATCTTCTCGGCCGCCCTCAAGGTCACCTGAGTCTCGTAGCCTCTCGCTCATGGAGATCCGCATCGGCGTCACGCAGTCGCCCCGCGAGCTCAGCGTCGACCTGACCGACGACGCGGCCGCCGTCTCCGCTGCGCGCACCGCCGTCTCCGCCGCGCTCGACGGCTCCGCGCCCGTGCTCTGGCTCACCGACCGGCGCGGCCGCGAGTACGCGATCCCGTCCGCCAAGGTCGCGTACGTCGAGTTCGGCGCCAAGGACGGCGACCGCAAGCTCGGCTTCGGGGGCTGACGCTGCCCAACCTGCTCGACCGTCACCTCCTCTTCGTGACGGGCAAGGGCGGCGTCGGCAAGTCCCACGGCGCCGCGGGCCTCGCCAGCGCCGCCGCCGCCCGCGGTCGCCGCGTGCTCGTCGCCGACATGCAGGCCCGCGGCGGGCTCGCCGCCGCGCTCGGCGCCGACGACCTCGGGCCCGCGCCGCGCGAGATCGCGCCAGGCCTCCACGCGCTCGCGATGGACACGGGCGACGCCCTCCGCGAGTACGTCCGCCTCACGCTGCGCGTGCCGTGGCTGGCCAACCTCGCGGTCCTCGGCCCCGTCTTCGACCTCGTCGCGCAGGCCGCGCCGGGCGTGCGCGAGGTGCTCGGCGTCGGCAAGCTCTGCTGGGAGGTGCGCGAGCGCGCCTACGACCTCGTCGTCGTCGACGCCGAATCGAGCGGTCACGTCGTCGCGCAGGTCGCCGCGCCGACGTCGCTCGCGGCGATCATCACCGCCGGTCCGATCGCGGGCCAGGTGCGCTGGATGTCCGAGATCCTCGAGGACCCCGCGCGCACCGGCGTGCTCGTCACGACGACGTGCGAGGAGATGCCCGTCGCCGAGACCACCGAGCTCCTCGAGCGCCTCGCCACCCGCACCCGCGTGGCCGTGGCCGGCGTCGTGGCCAACCGCGTGCCGCGCGAGATGTTCACCCTCGACGAATCCGCATGGATCGCCCCCTACCTCGACCCCTCGACGGGCCGCTGGGAGCGGGAGTTGGGCAATGCCACCGTGGCGGCGCGCGACGCCGCCCGCCTCTGGCGCGACCGCCGCGCGGAGGCCGTCTCGCATCTGGGCGTCCTGCGCGCGGCGATCGCCGACCACGCGCGCCGCCACGGTGGGGCGCCCGACGTCTACCTCCTCCCGGAGATCGTTACCGCCGACCGCGTGGTGCTGCGGGATCGCCTGACGGCCGCGATCGCCGAGGAGTTGTCGTGATCCTCCGCGGGCCGGAGTCGGCGCAGTTCGACGCGCTCGGCGATGCGGGCATCGTCGTCGTATGCGGGCCCGGCGGCGTCGGCAAGACGACGAT
>CAXRBC010000247.1:0-10881 GCA_964228515.1 Ilumatobacteraceae bacterium | reverse complement strand
GAACCGGGGGCGGCGCCCGCGGGCGCCGACCCGTTCGCCGCCATGGCGCGGATGGTGGCGCCGATGATGCTCGGGATGTCGATCGGCACGATGGTCGGCCAGCTCGCGCTGCGGGCGTTCGGTCAGTACGACCTCCCCGTGCCGCGGGAGCCCGCCGACCGGCTCGTGCTCTGCGCTCGCAACGTCGACGCCTTCGCCGCGGAGTGGTCGATCCCCGCCGACGAGATGCGCATGTGGGTGCTCGCCGACGAGCTCGCCCGGCATGCGATCCTCGGCGCGCCGCACGTGCGAGGCGACCTGCTCGCCGCCATCACGGCGCACGCCGCCGGCTTCCGCCCCGATCCGACCGCGCTCGCCGAGCGGCTCGGCGGTCTCGGCGACGCGGGCGGCGACCCGGCGGCCCTCATGCAGCGCCTGATCGGTGACCCGACGATGCTCCTCGGTGCGACGCGCACGCCCGAGCAGGAGCGCCTCGCGCCGCGGCTCGAGGCGAGGGTGGCGGCGCTCGCGGGCGTCGCCGACCTCGTGGTGGACGGCGTCGCCGCGCGGCTGCTCGGCGGCGCGGGGCGCGTGGCCGAGGCGGTGCGCCGGCGGCGGGTGGAGGCCTCGGCGAGCGACCGCTTCGTCGAGCAACTGCTCGGCGTGCGGCTCGACGAGCCGCGCCTCGCACGCGGCGCCGCCTGGGCGCGCGGCGTGGTCGAGCGGGCGGGCACCGACGGCCTCGCGCGGATGTTCGCGGCGCCGGGGCGCATGCCGACGCCCGCGGAGCTCGACGCGCCGGGTCTCTGGCTCGAGCGCATCGCCCTCGCCTGAGCGACGGCGAGGTGCGCCCCGCTAGGGGCGCTCGTACTTGTACCCGAGTCCCCTGATGGTGACGATGCGGGTCGGCGACGCGGGGTCGGGCTCGACCTTGGCGCGCAGGCGCTTGACGTGCACGTCCAGCGTCTTGGTGTCCCCGAAGTAGTCGCTCCCCCACACGCGATCGATGAGGTTCTCCCTCGTCATCACGCGGCCGGCGTTGGCCATGAGCACGTACAGCAACTCGAACTCCTTGAGCGGCAACTTCGTGACCTCGCCGCGGATGGTCACCACGTGTCGCTCGGGGTCGATCGTGACGTCACCGACGTCGACGCCGGCCGCACCGGTCTCGTCGGACGCCGACGCGGTCAATGCTCCGCGCCGCAGCGCGGCGCGGAGACGCGCCACGAGCTCGCGCAGTCGGTACGGCTTGACGATGTAGTCGTCGGCGCCCACCTCGAGGCCAACCACCATGTCGATCTCCGCGCCCTTGGCCGACACCATGATGATCGGCACCATGCTCTTCTTGCGGATCTCGCGGCACACGTCGGTACCCGAGACCTTGGGCAACATCACGTCGAGCAGCACGGCGTCGGGCCGCACGCGATCGAAGGCCCTGAGCGCGTCGGCGCCGTCGGTCGCGACCTCGACGCGGAAGCCCTCTCGCGTCAGCCCCACGGTGAGGGCCTCGACGAACGACTCCTCGTCCTCGACGACCAGCACCGTCGGCGCGGCGCCGGCGAGCGGCGCGGTCGCGGCCGGGCTCACGACGCGAGCGGGAGCCGCACCGTGAACGTGGAGCCCCTGCCCTCCTCCGACGCGACGGCAACGGTGCCGCCGTGGTTGGCCACGATGTGCCGCACGATCGACAGCCCGAGACCGGTCCCGCCGGTGCCGCGCGAGCGCGCCTTGTCGACCCTGTAGAAGCGCTCGAAGATTCGCTCCTGCTGGGCCGGGGCGATGCCGATCCCCGAGTCCTCCACCTCGAGGACCGCCTCGTCGCCGATGGCGGCGCACCGCACGCGCACCGACCCGTCGCGCTCGGTGTACTTGATCGCGTTGTCCACCAGGTTGGACAACGCCGACACGAGCTGGGACCTGTCGCCGAGCACGGCGGCCCCCGCCGAGCCCGTGACGGCGAGGCTCACCCCGCGGGCCGCGGCCGCGTGATGGTGCGTCGCGACGACCTCGGAGACCACGCCGCCGAGATCCACGGGACCCCAGTCCTCCGGCGCGCCGAACTCGATGCGGGACAGGTCGAGCAGGTCGTCGACGATCCGCGCCATCCGCGTCGACTCGCCGATGATGCGCTCGGCCAGCCGCCGGATCACGCCCACGTCGTCCTCGCCGGAGAGCGAGTCCGCGAGCGCGGCGACCGCGCCGATCGGCGTCTTGAGCTCGTGGCTGAGGTTGGCCACGAAGTCGGAGCGCACCGTGTCGATGCGCTCGCGCTCGGTGACGTCCTCGACGGTCACGGTGCGCACTCCCGACGGGTCGTCGGTGCGGCGCAGCTCGAAGTGCCGCGGCGCGTCGCCGGCGGTCTCGAGCGTGCGCACGGCCTCGCCGCGCCCCTCGAGCATCGCGTCGACGGCCTCGTCGACCAGCACGTCCACGTAGCGGATGCCCGACATGGCGACCGCACGGCGGTTGCGCCAGCGGCGCCCGCTGCGGGGGTCGGAGATCGCGACGCCGAGCGGCAGCGCGTCCAGCGCCGAGGCGAGCACGTCGGCGTCGTCGCGCCCGGGCTCCCCCTGTCCGTCGGCCACGGCCTCCAGGGGCGTCGCGGCCCTGGCCTTGTCGTCGCGCCGGAGCGCGCGCAGCAACGCCGGCCCCGCCCGGGTCAGTCGTGCGCCGAGGCCACGGGGATCTCACCCGTGCCGTCGCCGCGCGAGCGGAAGCGGGAGATCGCGTCCTGCTCGCGCGTCCACCCGTTGATCATGAACCGGGTGCGCTCGCTCACGTTGACCGCGTGGTCGCCGATGCGCTCGTAGAAGCGCGCGACGACCGCGAGCTGCACCGCCACCTGGAGGTCGATCTTCTCGCGCGCGTGGCACTCGAAGATCGCCTGGATGAACTGCCGGTGGAGACCGTCGAGATAGGAGTCCATGTCGTCGATCGCGGACGCCTTGGCGAAGTCGCGCTGCTCGAAGGCGTCCATGGTGGCGGCGAAGAGCTGCTGTGCCTGGCCGCTCAACTTGGGGACCAGACCGCGCAGCACCGGGTCGATCTCGTGGCCGTAGATGCGGCGGGCGGCGCGGCAGATGTTGACCGCCAGGTCGCCGCTGCGCTCGATCTCGGCGACCATCTTCATGACCGCGATGATCTCCCGCAGGTCGCCGGCCACCGGGGCCTGCAGGGCGAGGATCTGGAAGCAGTGCTCCTCGATCTCGGCCGTGCGGGTGTCGACCTCGTCGTCCGCGTGGACCATGTAGTCGGCGCCCTCAAGGTCGCCCGAGAGGAGGATCGCCGTCGCCCGCGGGATCGCGTCGGTGACCGACGCCCCCAGTCGCACGACCTGCGAGCGCAGCACCTCGAGGTCGCCGTGGAAGGACTTGCGGACCTCCTCCATCGCGCCCGATGCTACGGGAGCGGGGTGAACGCCCGACGAACGGACGGCGACTGCGCGGTGTCCGCCCGCCTCAGCGGACCTGCGTGCTCACGACCCACTCGTGCAGGCGCTGCTGCGCGTCGAACATGAATCCCGCGGTGCCGCGGCGCTCCCACGTGCCGTCGGGCAGCAGCGCGAAGTGCACGACCTCGTCGTCGAGCAGGTACTCGAGCGCCCGGTCCAGCCACGCCCGGTGCTTGGGGTGGGTGAGCGGCACCAGCGTCTCGACGCGGCGGTCCAGGTTGCGCGCCATCATGTCGGCCGATCCGATGAGGTGGATCGGCGTCGACTCATCGATGCCGTGGTCGAAGCGGTACACGCGGGAGTGCTCGAGGTGCCGACCGAGGATCGAGCGCACGTGCACGTGCTCCGAGAGATCGGGCACGCCCGCGCGCAGGCACGAGATGCCGCGCACCACCACGTCGACGCGCGTGCCGGCCGCGCTCGCCGCGTAGAGGGCGTCGATGATCGCCGGGTCCGAGATCGAGTTGAGCTTCATCGTGATGCGGCCCCGCTCCCCGTAGGACGCCTCGCGGTGGATGAGCTCGAGCATCCGAGGCCGCAACTGGTGCGGCGCGACGAAGAGCGTCCGGTAGTCGGGCTCGGCGGAGTATCCCGTCAGGTAGTTGAACAGTTCGGTCGCGTCACGGCCGATCGCGTCCTCGCAGGTGAAGAATCCGATGTCCTCGTAGATCCGGGCGGTGATGTGGTTGTAGTTGCCCGTGCCGAGGTGCACGTAGCGGCGCATCTCGTCGCCGTCGTCGCGCACGACCAGCACGCACTTTGCGTGGGTCTTGAGCCCGACGATCCCATAGTTGACGTGCACGCCCGCGTACTCGAGCTCGCGGGCCCACGCGATGTTGCGCGCCTCGTCGAAGCGTGCCTTGAGCTCCAGCACCACCGCGACCTGCTTGCCCGCCTCCGCGGCGCGGACGAGGTGGCGTGCGATGGCCGAGTCGCCCGACGTGCGGTACAGCGTCATCTTGATCGACTGCACCCGCGGGTCGGAGGCGGCCTGCCCGACGAAGGCCTCCGTCGACGAGGCGAACGACTCGTACGGATGGTGCACGAGCAGCTGGCGCTCGCGCACGACCTCGAAGATGCTGCGGCCCGCGACCTCGGCGGCGGCGAGGCGGCCGGCGGTGAGCGCGGGCCACGGGCGGTAGCGCAACTCGGGCACGTCCAGTGCGGCGATCTCGGCGAGCGCCGAGAGGTCGATGAGGCCGCGCACCGTCGTGACGTCGCCCTCCTCGATCTCGAGCTCCTCGCGCATCAGCGCGAGCGTGCGCGCGTCGACGCCCTCGGGCACCTCGAGGCGCACGGCCCGGCCGAATCGCCGGCGGCGCAGTTCCGTCTCGACCGCCGCCAGCAGGTCCTCCGCGTCCTCGTCGTCCAGCGACAGGTCGGCGTTGCGCGTGACCCGGAAGGCGAACGAGGTGACGATCTCCATGCCGCGGAAGAGGCGCCCGAGGTGGGCGCCGATGAGGTCCTCCAGCAGGACGAAGCGCGTCGCGCCGTCCACCGGGACGAAGCGCGGCAGCGTGCGCGGCACCTTGAGCCGGGCGAAGCGCTCCTCGCCCGTGCGCGGATTGCGCGCGACGACCGCGATGTTGAGCGCGAGGTTGGAGATGTAGGGGAAGGGGTGCGAGGGGTCGACCGACAGCGGGGTGAGCACGGGGAAGATGCGCCGGTCGAACTCGGCGCCGAGCCCCTCCCGCTCCGGCGCGGACAGGTCCGCCCAGCGCTCCACCACCACGTCCTGCATCGCGAGCTCCGGCCGCAGGACGTCGGTCCACAGGGCCTGCTGCGCGTCGCAGAGCCGCTGCACGCTCGCCGAGATCTCCGCCAGCGTCTCGACCGGGGCGCGGCCGTCCGGGGACGGGTCGGTGATCCCCGCGGCGATCTGGTCCTTGAGCGCGGCGACGCGGATCTGGAAGAACTCGTCGAGGTTGGTGGAGAAGATGGAGGAGAACCGGCATCGCTCCAGGAGCGGCACGTCGGGGTCCGCGGCGAGGGCGAGCACGCGCTCGTCGAACGCGAGCCAGCTCAGCTCGCGGTTGATGAATCGCGACCCGATGCCGTGAGCGTACGGATCGCCCGTGGCACGGCCGTCGGGATCGCGGCGAGGTCGCCGAAAGATCATCGTCGCGTCACCCCGCGTTCACCGCGGGGCGCTCGTCAGGCGTCCGCCGGCGTGTCGGTCGCGGCGGGCGCGGGCGCGGCCGCGTCGGCACTTGCCTCGGCGGGCGCGGCCGCGGCGGCGACCGGGTACCCGAGGTCCCACTCGATGCTGATGCGCTCGCGCTCGGCGTCGCGGTTGACGCGCTCCTGGTTGCGGCGGAACTGCGGATCGTTGCGCGGCAGCAGCACGAGTCGCGCGAGCACGCGCGCGCGGAACTCGTCGAGCAGGCCCGGGTCGCCGTAGTCGCCGTAGACCTCCCAGTGCGGGGAGGCGGGACCGAGGTAGACGATGCGTGCGTGTCCGCGAGGTGGCTCGTTGGTCGCGGTGGCGTCGGTGTAGGTCATGGTGCGTTCCTCGTGACGGGGACCTCGAATCCTACCCGCGCCCTAACATCGCCACTCGTGGCCGACCGCGCGGCGGAACCGATCGCGGCCCTCGACGTCGGCACCAACAGCTTCCATCTCGTCGTGGCCCGCCCGGTCGCGGACGGCTTCGAGGTCGTGACGCGGGAGAAGGAGGTCGTGCGCCTCGGCCACGGCGCCGGCGAGATGAAGCGGCTCGAGGCCGACGCGATCGAGCGCGGCATCGCCTCGCTGGCGCGCATGCGCGCGGTCGCGGACGCCCACGGCGCGCGCGTGCGGGCGGTCGCGACGAGCGCGGTGCGCGAGGCGCGCAACCGCGCCGACTTCGTCGATCGCGCGAGGCGCGAGACGGGGCTCGAGGTCGAGGTGATCTCCGGGGTCGAGGAGGCCCGCCTCATCCACCTCGGCGTCCTCGCAGCGACCGGCATGGTCGACCGGACGTTCCTCACCTGCGACATCGGCGGCGGCTCGACCGAGATCGTGCTCGCGCGCGGGGCGGACGAGATCCTGGCCCGCAGCTTCAAGCTCGGGGCCGTGCGCCTCACCGACCGTTTCTTCCCCGGCGCGTCACTGCACCCGGCCGCGCTGCCAGCATGCCGCGCCTACGTCCGCAGCGTGCTCGCCTCGATCCGCGGGCAGGTGAGCCAAGTGCCGTACGAGGCGCTCGTGGTGTCCTCGGGGACGGCGGAGACGGTCGCGCGACTCGTGCTGCGGCGTCGGGGTGAGGAGCCGCCGCGCTCGCTCAACCGCCTGGAGTTCGCGGCCGCCGAGGTGCGCGAGGTGGTGGCGGAGCTCGCGCGGGCCGGCACGGTGGACGAGCGGCGCGAGCGATTCGACCTCGATGCCTCCCGCGCCGACATCATCCTCGCGGGGGCGGCGATCCTGGAGGGCGTCTGCGAGGCGTTCGATGCGGATCGGATCGTGCTCTCCGACTACGCCCTGCGCGAGGGCCTGCTGCTCGACACCCTGGCCCGGCGCAGGGCGCTCGACCACCCGGTCGCCGACGACGCCGCGATGGCCGGCGTGCGCCGCCTGGCGGCCCGCTGCGACGACCACCCGGAGCACTCAGGCCACGTCGCACGCCTCGCGCTCGAGATCTTCGACGGCCTCTCGGGGCGACTCGGGCTCGGACCCGAGCAGAGGCGGTGGCTGGAGGCCGCGGCCCTGCTGGCAAACGTCGGGGTGTTCGTCTCCCACGCCAAGCACCACCTGCACTCGTACTACGTGATCCGCAACTCCGAGCTGGTCGGGCTCACCGACCGCGAGATCGAGATCATCGCGCAGGTCGCCCGCTACCACCGCAAGAGCGCACCGAAGCCCGAGCACCCGGAGTGGGCGGCGCTCCCGCGGGAGGACCGCGAGACCGTTCGCCGGCTCGCGGCGATCCTGCGCGTGGCGATCGGCCTCGACCGCACGCAGGACGGCCGCGTGAAACGCGTGACCGTGCGTCCCGAGGACGGACGGGTCGTGCTGCAGGTGGAGGCCCGCCGAAAGGCGGACCTGGAACTGAACCTCTACGCCGCCGGTGAGCGGCGCGCGCTGCTCGCCGACGTGCTCGAGGAGAAGGTCACGATCGTCGAGGCGTGAGACGTCGACCCGCCACGGGTCGACGCACGGTGCGGCGCGCGAGGCGCCGCGGCGACGACGAGTGGAGCGTCAGGCCTTCGGGGCGTCGTCGCCGGCGGCCGGGGCCTCGGGCGACTTCTGCGCCGCGGCGTTGCCCTCGGCGAGCCCGCGCTTGAGCTCGCCCTGGGCGCGGCCCAGGTTGCGCGCGATCTTCGGCAGACGGGAGCCGCCGAAGAGCACCACGACGAGGAGGATGATGATCCAGATCTCTGGGCCGTTGAACATGCGGTCACCCTACCAGCGGGCGCCTCCCCGCACGCCAGACTGCACGGGTGCTGGAGTGCGTGGTCAACGTCAGCGAGGGCAGGCGTCTCGACGCGATCGCAGACGTGCGCCGCGCGATCGGTCCGGACGTGCTCGACGTGCACAGCGACGCCGACCACCACCGCAGCGTGTTCACCATGGTCGGCACGGCCGCACCGCGGACCCTCGCCCGGCTCACCACCGAGCGCTTCGACCTGCGGGAGCACGAGGGGGTGCACCCGCGCATCGGGATCGTCGACGTCGTGCCCTTCGTGCCGCTGGACGGCGCGACCATGTCCGACGCGCTCGCCGCCCGCGACGCCTTCGCAGCCTGGGCCGCCGACGAGCTCGGGATCCCGACCTTCTTCTACGGTCCCGAGCGCGAGCTGCCGGAGATCCGCCGCCGCGCCTTCAGGGACCTCGCCCCCGACGTGGGCCCGCGCACCCCGCATCCGACGGCCGGGGCGATCTGCGCCGGCGCCCGCGACGTGCTCGTGGCCTACAACGTCTGGCTCGACGGGGCGACGCTCGACGACGCGCGACGCATCGCCCGCGAGCTGCGCTCCGCGGACGTGCGCACGCTCGGCCTGCCCTGCGGCGCGCACCAGCAGGTGAGCATGAACCTCATCGCGCCATCGCGCGTGGGCCCCGAGGCCGTCCACGACCTGGTCGCGGCGCGGGCGCCCGTGGCGCGCGCCGAGCTGGTCGGCCTGCTCCCCGCGAGGATCCTCGCGGGCGTGCCCAAGGCGCGGTGGGCCGAGCTGGACCTCGGCGCGGATCGGACGATCGAGTGGCGGCTCGCGGAGCGCAACCGCGCGGTGGTCGACGGCGCCGTCTGACGGGCGCGTCGCCCGGGGTCAGCCGGCGGCCGAGTGACGCTGGGCCTGGGCGCGCTGGCGGCGCAGGCGGCGGCGCTCCCGCTCGGAGAGCCCGCCCCAGATCCCGAACTTCTCGCCGTTCTCGAGCGCGTACTCGAGGCACTCGCCGCGCACGACACAGCCGCGGCAGACCTCCTTGGCCTCGCGGGTCGAGGCACCCCGCTCGGGGACGAAGAGGTCGGGGTCCACACCGAGGCAGTTGGCCTGGTCCTGCCAGGCGCGGTCGGTGCTCAGGGGGACGATCACGGACGCCGCGTCGTCGTGTTCGCGATCTCGGTCTCGCACTGCTGGAGTTCCCTCCCCGGTGATCCGCTGCGGGTCGCGGGGGCGACTCTCACGGTCATGCCGCGCCTCGCGGCGCGGTGATGAGTGTGGTTCGTTTCGTCGCTGTAACTACAGCGGTGACATTCTGACAGATCCCCGCGGGCGATGCAAACGAGTCGCTCGGGTCGGGCGGGTCCGGCGGGACCCGCGCGCGGACGGCGGCATCCGCGACGGCGAGGACGGTCCCACCGCGGCGGACGCGAATCGTAGTGTGACGTCGCCATGCGATTCCCGCGAACGTTCGTCTTCGTCGACCTCTCGGGCTTCACCCACTACATCGAGACCCACGGCGACCGCAAGGGGACCAAGCTGCTCGCGGCCTTCCGCGCCGTGGCCCGCGCGGTGGCGTCCGAGCGCGGCGTGCGGATCGACAAGGACCTCGGCGACGGGTTCATGGCCGTGGCGGTGGAGCAGGACGACGGGGTGGTCTTCGCCATGGAGCTGCGCCGCCGGGCCGCCACCGCCTGCGCCCCCCTCGGGCTGCGCATCGGTATCGCCACGGGCGACACGATGCTCTTCGAGGGCGAGGACTACATCGGGTCGGCCCCCAACCTCGCGTCCCGGCTCTGCGACGAGGCCGGCGACGGCGAGGCGCTCATGCCCGCCGACCAGACCGCCGTCCTCCCCGAGGGCATCTCGTCGAGCCCGCATCCCGCGGTGCGACCGAAGGGCTTCCCCGCCCCGATCGACGTCGTGCGGCTCGAGGGCGAGCCGGTGATCGCGCCGCGGCACGACACGACGGAAGTACCGCGCCACCGCGAGCCGATCTGACCGGTCGGCGCGCGCGGCTCAGCCGCCGCTCGACTGCCCCTTCACCGACGCGCCCTTGACGGTGCGTCCCGCGGCGCGACGCGCGGGTGCCGTCGTCGGCGACGCAGGCTTGGTGCCGGCCGCGCCCGTCGGTCCCGGCTTCGCCGCCGAGGCCGTGGCGGCGGGGGCCGCGGTCTTCGTGGTCGACGCCTCGAGCGTGCCGTCGGCGTGCACGACCACGACCTGGTACGAGTCCGACGCGGACGCGGGCGCGCTCGTGCCGCCGCGCGCACCCGACGGGACCTTGATCGCCGCGGCGGCCGCCGCCGGCACCGTCGCGACGAGTACGCCGTTGCGGTACACGTTGACCGTCGCACCGACGCGGGCCTGGACATTGAGCACCACACCACCGCCGACGCTGCGCGCGGTCGCCGCGGCGGCCGGCGTGGCCGGCGGGATCGGCGGCATCGGCGTGCCGAGCGGGGGACGCACGAGGAGCGGTGGCACACCGGGCGCGGCACCCGGCGCCGCCGGCGCGCGCTGACCGGGGAACGTCGGCGGCACGGTCGACGCCCCCGGCACCGGGAGCATCGGCACGGGAGGGATCAGGGGCGAGGCGGGTCGGAGCGTCGTGGTGGTCGCGGACGAGCCGCCACCGCCACCACCGCCGCCGCCGCCACCGCCACCACCACCACCACCACCGCCGCCGCCGCCACCACCACCACCGCCGGACGATGGCGCCGTGGTCGGGGTGACGCTCGTGGTGGTCGAGCCGGACCCTGTCGCGAAGATGTACGTGCTCATCGTCGAGCCGCGCGGGTCGGTGACGGTCGCGCGCGCGTAGTACGTCGTGCCGCGGTCGAGGTCCTCGAGCATCGCGAGGCCGTAGCCGCCGCCGCACGTCACTCCGCCGCCGCTCCCGCCGACCCGCGCCACGACGTCGGCGAAGTCTGCGTCGCGCGCGAGCATCGCGGTGGTGGTGTGCGAGTCCACGCACGTGAAGTTGAACTCGACCTGATCGTTGGCGAGCGTCCACGTGATCGTCGGACGCGTCGCCACGGTCGTCGTGGTGGTCGTGGTCGTCGTCGTGGTCATCGTCCCCTCGTCGAC
>CAXRBC010000246.1:0-4036 GCA_964228515.1 Ilumatobacteraceae bacterium | reverse complement strand
ACCGCGGTCAGCCTGTGCACCGACGCCGGGTCGTGCGCCTCGGAGACGCTGACGACCGCGGTCGGCGGCCCGGTGTCCGACTTCACCGTCGCGCAGACGGCCGGCGGACCGCGCGCCTACTACAAGCGGCTCGACATGCAGGCGGGCACGCAGGGCGTCTACTCGTCGGCGTGCGCGAGCGCCGACTGCCTCTCGATCGGCACGGGGACGCTGGCCTCGACGGGCATGCAGGTGTCGCGGGACGCCAAGGCGTGGGGCGTGCCCGACCCGGTGCGCATGCCCGACGGCCGCATCAGGATCTACATCGTCGAGTCACCGGTCGAGGGCGCGTGCACCGAGAAGGTCGCGTCGTACGTCTCGGCGGACGGCGTGTCGTTCACCAAGGAGTCGGGCTGGCGTCTCGAGGGCGGGTACGTCGACACCGAGGTGCTGCGCGCGCGGGACGGCGACTGGCTCATGATCATGGCCAACGGCCCCGGCTGCGGGGGAATGCAGCGGCTGTTCGTCTCGTCGTCCAACGACGGCCTGTCGTGGTCGACGCCCGTCGCGCTCACGGGCAACGACGTCGGCCGACTCGACCCGACCGGCTACGAGACCAGCGCGGGCTCCAACGTGTACCGCATCTACTACGCGTCGTGCGCGCGCAACCCGTGCGATGCATACGCCGTGAAGCGCGCGACCCTGTCGATCGCACCGATCAGCGGGGAGGTCGGCGCCACGAAGCTCGGCGGCAAGAAGACGACCATCACGTGCGTCAAGGGCAAGGTGCAGAAGAAGGTCACGAGTGCCGCGCCGAAGTGCCCGAAGGGCTACACCCAGAAGTAGCCGGTCGCCCCGTAGGCTGGGGACGATGCGTCGCTCGATCGCCGTCGCCCTCGCCGTGCTCGCGGGCTCGACGCTCGTCGCCCACGGCGCCTCCGCGGTGTCGATCGACGCCGCGACTCGCTCCTGCCTCCGCACGACGTACGGCGTCGCCGCGACGCGCGCCATCGTGAGCGCCAAGACGCTCACCACGCAGCAGCGCGCGCGGGTGAACCGCTGCAAGGCCGCCGCAACGACCACGACCGTGGCGCCGACGACGACCGTCGCGGCCACCACCACGACCGCCGCGACGACGACCACCACCACGGTCGCCGCCGACCGCACGGCCCCGACGCTCACCCTGAGCCGCGAGAAGGGGTCGTCGAGCTCCTCGACGATCATCTTCTACGTGACGGGCAACGAGGCGATCGACTGCACCACGATCTCGGTGACCAACGGCGTCGACTTCACGTTCAAGAAGATCTCGCGCATCGACACGATCAAGCAGACCAAGACGACGGAGTGCACCATCACCGCGCAGTCCACGTCCGAGCGCGACGGCATCACCTACGACTCGACGTTGACGGCCGCCGCCACCTTCTCGGTGTCCGACACGGCGGGCAACGCCGCCACCACGATCCAGCCGACCGCGATCACCACCAACGTCACCCGCACCTAGCGGGTGCGCCCGCCCTGCGGGGCGGCGGGTCGAAGACCCGGCGGTGGCGCCGGCGGGTCGGCCGGTCAGATGCTCAGCGGGCGGGGGCGCCCGGCGGCATCGTGTAGGCGAGGTCGCGACGCTGGCGGTGCATGGCCGGCAGGATCGCGCGGTACGCCGAGACGATCGACGGGAACGGCGCGGGCAGTTGGTCGCGCACGAGCGCGTGCAGCCGCGGCAGCGCGTGGAACGGCACCGACGGGAACATGTGGTGTTCGAGGTGGTAGTTCATGTTCATGTACGCCCAGCGCGACACCGGGTTCATGAGCACCGTGCGCGTGTTGCGTCGGTGGTCGAGCACGTCCTCGGCCATGCCGGCGTGCTGCGTCGCCCCGTAGACGACGAGCAGCCAGCGCCCGTAGAGCGACGGGAGCCCCACGAGCATCAGCGGGAGCATGCTGCGCGACCAGACCGCCGCCGCGGCCGTGGCGACCCAGATCGCCGCGTGCACGCGCCCCGCGCGGATCGCGCGTGCCGCCTCGCGCGGCGGCACGTAGTCGGCCTCCTCGGGGTGGAGGCGGCCGCGCACGTTGGCCCAGTACTTGCGAGCCTCGGCGGCGAACGACCGGAGCGCGAACAGCTCCGCGACCACCCGGCCCCAGCGGATCGGCCGCTGGAAGGCGATCTCCGGGTCGCGGCCCACGATCAGCGTGTCGGCGTGGTGGCGGTGGTGGCTCCAGCGCCACGACACGGGCTCTCGCAGGTCCATGAAGGCCGCGACCTGGTACACCGCGTCGTTGAGCCAGCGGGTGCGAAAGGCCGTGCGGTGGCCGCACTCGTGCCACCGCGCGTCCGAGACGGAGCCGTAGAGCGTGCCGTAGACGAGGCAGGCGGGGATCGACCACCACGAGCGCCACGTCGCCACGACCCACCAGCCCGACGCCACGAGCAGCGCGAGCCACAGCACGGTGTGCCACGCGGCCGGCCAGTCGCGTCGGCGCATGATCGCGAGCATCTCCTCGCGGTCCACCGTCGGCAGCCACCAGTCCGCGCCGACGAGGCCGCGCTCGGCGGCGCGCGCCTGCTCCGGGCCGGTGAGCGAGTAGTCGCGCGGCGCGGGCGCCGCGGTGGCGGGATCGGGTGCGACGGAGGTGGACGTCACGGCACGACGGTAGCGCGGCAGGCGGCGTCGCCGAGCGCGTTACGGTGAGGCGCGTGCGCCGCGCGCTCGCCGTCTGCCTCGCGCTCGCGCTGCTCGCAGCGCTCGGCGGCCGCGCGCGGCGCGACGACGGGTCGGCGGCCAGCGGCCCCGCCGGTGCCGAGCGGGTGGCACGCGAGTGGAGCGCGCGGCTGAACGCCGAGGATCACGACGGGGTGGCCCAGCTCTTCGCGCTGCCGTCGACCGCGTCCCAGGGAGGCAGCACGTCGGTGTTCGTGCGGCGGGGCGACGTGCGGGCGTGGTTTGCCGCGCTCCCGTGCAGCGGCACGATCGTCGCGGTGGAGCCGCGCCTCGCGGCGCCCGCGCCCGACGGGTCGGCGCTCGACGGCGCCGCGGCGGTGCTCGCCGTGTTCGAGCTCGGCGACCGTCCGTCGAGCAGTTGCGACGCGCCGGGGCAGCTGGCCGCCGCGGAGTTCGACGTCGTCGATGGACTGATCGTCGCGTGGCGCCAGGTCGGCGTGCCGCCCGAGTACCGCGACGCGACGAGCGCGTAGCCTGACGCCGTGGTCGGCGTGCCGCGGGCGCATCGCGCCGATGGGGCAAATCACACGCGTGTCGGTCGCGGCCTGACCGCGCCACTGGTGGGGATCTGGGGGGCTGGGTGGCACGCAGTGCTTGTACGCCCGGGGCCGCTCGGGGTAGGGTGGGCGGTGTTAGGTCCAGGTAAGTCGACTCGGGGGGTACGTATGAAACTGAATATCCGCAAGGTCTCGGGCATCGCGATCGCGTCGCTAGGCGTGCTCGCCCTGGCCGCGTCGGGGAGCGGCTTCGCGATCGCCGACGTCCTTGACCAGGATCCGCCAGCGGAGGATGGCGACAACGCCGCTGCGACGGCATCGGTCGCCATGAAGGAGCGGTGCATCTGGTACGTCACCGGAGCCCCGGATGGCTTCACCCTGGCAGCCGATGATCTCGAGACCTCGACCGAGTACGACGGTACACAGTTCGATCTGTCGGTCGACCTCGCAACCCCCCTTCTCGCCTATACGTCGGGCAATGAGGGCGGCGGTACTGCAGACGCGCACTCAGATTGCACCTTCTACGGTGAAGCCACCGGTGTGGACGTCACCGCAGACTTCTCCGCTGCTGGGTTCACCGCGGCATCAACCGATGGCGATGACGATCTGATGGACTTCGATCCGACCGTGGGCCTTCCATTGACTCTCGGCGTCGCCGAAGGGACGTGTCGGACCGGTGGCGGTGTGTCCGCGTGGACCGTGGGACCCGATGTGGTCATCGACGATGCAAGCGGCGTTGCGGCCCAACCGGTGCTGTCGCACGGCATCGCCGACACCACCGCGGTACCCCTTAGTACGGCTGGGTCCAACGACAAGTGCGACGCGACGCTGTCCATGACG
>CAXRBC010000245.1:0-6868 GCA_964228515.1 Ilumatobacteraceae bacterium | reverse complement strand
CGACGTGGACCCGGCGCGCTGGATCATCCTGCTAGAGGCCCTCGCGTTCTCACCGGTGCGACCGGCCGTGTCCGTCGCCGCCCCTCCCGCGCGCGTGACCGACGAGTTGCGCGCGACGGTCACCCGCCTCGCCGCACTCCTCCCCCAGGTCGCCTCGGTCTTCGGGATCGTCGCCGACCCCGCCGCGCCGCTCCCGCGTCCCCTGCGCCAGCCCCGGCGCGGGCCCAAGGGCGCCAAGCGCCCGTCGGCGCGCGGCCGATCGGCGGCACCCGCGGTCCCCGGTACCACCCCCGAGGCCTGACGTGGCCGTCGTCGACTACGAGCGCCGGGAGCGCATCGGCCTCATCACGCTCAACCGCCCGGAGGCTCGCAACGCGGTCAACGGTGACGTCGCGACGGCGATGGAGGCCGCGATCGACGCGATGGAGGCCGACGGCGACGTGTGGGTCGGCGTCCTGCGCGCCGAGACGGGCGGCCAGGAGCGTCCGGTCTTCTGCGCCGGCGCCGACCTCAAGGCGCTCAATGCCGGGCAGGGTGCGACGCTCAACACGGCCCGGGGCGGATTCGCGGGCTTCGTCTATCGCTCGCGGCGCAAGCCGATCATCGCCGCGGTCGACGGTCTCGCCACCGCCGGCGGATGCGAGATCCTGCTGGCCTGCGACATGATCGTCGCCTCGCGACGCTCGGCCTTCGGTCTCGCGGAGGTCAAGCGCAATCTGATCGCGGGCGCAGGCGGACTCTTCCGACTGCCGCAGGCGATCGGCCGGTCGGTCGCCATGGAGGCGATCCTGACAGGAGACCCTCTCCCGGCCGAGCGCCTGCACGCACTCGGGCTCGTCAACCACGTGGTGGAGCCGGGCGAGGAGCTGCGCGTCGCACTCGAGCTCGCCGCGCGCGTGTGCGCCGCCGCACCACTCGCGGTGTGGACGAGCCGCGAGATCGTCCTCGCCGCCGCCTACGAGTCGGAGCGGGAGCTCATCGCCCGGACCAACACGGGCTTCGCCGCGATCCTCGCCTCGGAGGACACCAAGGAGGGTCTCGCGGCCTTCATCGAGAAGCGTCCGCCTCGCTGGCAGGGTCGCTGACGCCTCGCGCATCGGCCGCTCGACCGGCCGACGACTACTCCGGGCGGTCCGTGCTCGCCACGATGAGCCGCGCGACGAGCCCCGTGCGTTCGTAGAGGTTCTTCGTCTCGCGATCACCGGGGAGCGCGAGCGCGTCGACGCTGCGACACCCCGCGTGCCACGAGGCCTCCAGGGCGCGTGTCACCAGCGACTCGCCGATGCCCAGCCCACGGGCGTCGGCGGTGACGTACACGCGGCTGATCGTCGCGATCGATCCCGCGGTCGCGAGCGCGAGCGTGCCCGCGACGGCCCCGTCCACGCCGCCGACGAGCACGCGCCATCCCGCGAGCCCACGGAGCGTGGCGAGTCCCAGCCGATGCGGATCCTCCGCGAGCATCCGCGATGCGCCGCGGTGCGCACGCGCGGCGGCGCGCCATTCGGCGTCGAGGGCGGCGAGCACCTCGTCGTCGGAGGGCAGCGCCTCGCGGACGAAGTCACGCAGCTCGGTCTCGTCGTCCACGCGCCCTCAGCCGCGTCCGTCCTGCGCGTCGAGGCGTGCGATCGCATCGAGGATCGTGGTGCGCCCGCGATGGGAGCGCTCGTACGCGGCGACGGTCCCGCGGCCCGCCGCGTCCAACGATGCGAGGCGCTCCCGCACCTGCGTGGCCGACAGGTCGTCGTAGCCCGCGATCGGCAGTGGCCGCGTCGTCACGGCGTCGGAGTGCGGCTGCGGCGCCGCGGTCGCCGCCGTGGGGTGCGCCTGCACATCTGCGGCGGTCTCCGCGGCGGGCGCGACGCCGAGATCGCGCATCGCCTGCGTGGCGCCCCCCGATCGCGCACGGACGCGCTGTTCGACGCCCTTGACCGCCATCTCGCCCACCATGCGCCACAGCTTGAGATTGTTGGGGAGGCCGCGGAGCGCATCCTCGACGGCGCGTCGTGCGTTGGACCACGGGTCGCGGCGATGTCCCGTCACGGGCGAGGCCCTATCTGAAGAGCGGGCAGTGGTCGTCCTCGACGGGACACCCCGGCGCGTGCGACCTCACGAGCAGGAAGCACTGCGTGCACTGCACCTCGTCGGGCCGGCGGGGCTGTAGACGCTCGAGACCGTCCGTCCGATCGTCGGCGAGCGGCTCCTCCTCGTCCTCGGCGGGAGCCTCCTCGGGCGACGCGAGCTTCTCCTGGAGCAGCGAGGAGAGGTCGGCCTCCACGTCGTCCTCGGTGCGCAAGTCCTCGTCGTCCTCGTCGACCTCGTCGGAGGCCTTGCGGGACGCCGGGTCGATCGGTGCGACCGCGACCTCGTCGATGTCGTCGCCGGCTCCTTCTCCGTCCTCGTCGACCTCGCCGACCGCGTCACCGTCCTCGCCGTCGATGGCATCGGGATCGTCGAGCCCGCCCTCGATCTCTCCGTCGATCTCGTCGCCGATCTCCTCACCCTTGGGCTCGTCGACGTCGCCATCCTCGTCGTCGCTGGCGCGTCGCGATCCGCCCGCACTCGTGGCGCCGGCGCGCGCACCCTTGCCGGTCTTGTCGCTGCCCTTGGCGCGCGACGCCGCGCCGCGCGACGCGGGCTGTTTCTTGGCCGCCATGACGGCGCGCATGATAGCGGCGCCGACGGCTGCACATCGGCACCTCGCCCACTCCGTTCAGACCCTGCGGGACTCCGCCCTCCGTTCGGCCTCGAGCCGCTCCAGCTCCGGTGCGTGCGTGGTGACGTGCGACATCGTGGCCGCCAGCGCGCGGTGCCCCGCGACCTCGGCGATCTGTCGGTGCATCTCGAGCGCGACCCTGCGGTACGAGGGGTGTCCTTGCGACGAGGATCGCAGCTCGATGAGGTGCATCGCCTCCCGCAGGTTGAACTGCATCGAGTACCGCAGGCGGTGGGCCATCGCCACGGCATAGGACGCCTGCCTCGGATGTCGCACCAGGAGCGACTCGTACAGGTCCGCGGACCGTTGCATGGTCTCGGCGAATGCGTCGCCCTGGCCCGCCTCGAGCACGAGATCGGGCACCACGTATCCGTGTCGTGGCGTGAGGCGTTGCCACTCGATGGTGAGCAGCCGGTGCCGCTGGAGGTCGCGGAACGCCCCGTAGTCGCCCAGGACGTCGAAGCGGTACGAGACGCGCTCGAACGCCCGCCCGGGACGGTGGCGGCGGTTCCCGCGCTCCCCCACGTACGCGCGGAGGATCGCCGACCTCGTCTCGACGTCCATGTCGCGCACTTGTGCGGCGATCTGCGACTCCGGCAGGTCGGCGTGCGGATAGCAGATCGCCGTGATCACCTTGACCTCGGCATCCGGGTCGTGGTCGACGAGGCGCACCTCCGGGGCGTCCTCGGGGGCGACGTCTCCCATGTGCTCGTCGACCAGGGTGAGCGTCTCGCGACGCGTCGTCGCGAGGTAGTCGCTCCAGACCCCGCCGCGCTCCGCGAGGTCGACGCGGCGCAGGAAGCTGGGGATCACCTTGCGGAGCTCCGTGAGCATGAGGTCCGCATAGGTCCGCGCCTCGGGGAGCGGATGACTGCGCATGCGCAGCAGCAGCGACTCGTACGCCTGGCCGCTCGCGTAGATGCCGAGGTTCGAGAGAGCCGCCGCGGGCAGCGCACCCCGTACCGCGTCCAGCGCCTTGGCGCGCGTGGCCTGGCGCCACACGAAGTCGGAGTCGCCGGCGGTGCGGGGCACGGTGCGCCGCACGTGCTCCGTGACCGCGGCGAGCATCGACGAATACGCGTCGAACATGCGGTCCATGTCGCCGACGTAGCGCGTGCCCAGCGGTCCGGAGAGGACCTCCGCGTCACGGTGGTAGCGGTACCGACCCGCGATGCGCGCGTCGTAGGCGATGTAGCGCGTCGACTGCTCCAGGTAGCTCGCGAGACGCCCCCACTCCAGCACCTTGGTCAGCACGTTGGACGCCTGCTCGCACGCCAAGTGCACGCCGCCCAGCTGGGCGACGCTGTCGTCGCCGTACTCCACGAAGACCTTCTCGTAGAGCTCCTCGGCGCGCCGCGAGCCGCGAGCCACCGGCGCGTCGCCGTCGGCCAGGTCGGCGGCGAACTCGTCGAGGAGCAGGCGGCGCAGGCTCTTCGGACTGCGGCTGTAGCGCGCGAAGAGCGCGCCCTTCACGACCTCCGGCAGGTTGACGAGTGCGAAGACCGGGCCGTCGATGTCGGTGACGTACCGCTCGAGGATCCGGCGCTCATCGGGTGTGAACGTCTCGGGGACGTACACCGTCACTCAGAGGACCCCCGCCGGCGTCGGGCGGTCGCCGAACTCGCGGCGCATCTCTGCGCGCAGCTCGGCGGACGCCCACACGTCGATGGCGGTCAACGCCATGATCTTGGCCCCCTCGACGACCGCCCGGTCGGCATCCGCGCCGCGCGCGTGCTCCGCGAACTCCGGGGTGTGCAGCGAGACGCCAGCCGGTGCCACGGCGAGCATGGGGTGGATCGACGGCACGAGATAGCTGACGTTGCCCATGTCGGTCGACCCGCCGGTGCCGTCGACGTGCTCCACGGTCAGGTGGCGTCCGATGCGGCGGGAGTTGGCGCAGTAGGCGGCGAGGAGCGGCATGTTGTCCACGACGTCCGCGTAGGTGTTGGGCTGCCACTCGAGGTGTGCGGTGCAGCCCGTCGCCGCCGCAGACGCTTCGAGACACGCGGCGACCCGCGCCTTCAGGGGCTGCAGGGTCTCGATGGTCGGCGATCGGACGTACCAGTCCATCTCGGTCTCCGCCGGGACGATGTTGGGCTTCTCCCCCGCACGCGTGAAGATGCCGTGCAGCCGCTCGGTCGGGAGGATGTGCTGTCGCAACGCCGCGACGTTGACGTAGCCGAGCACGGCGGCGTCGAGGGCGTTCTGACCCTTCTCGGGTGCGGTGGCCGCGTGCGCCGCCCTGCCGACGTACCGGACGAACAACTGCTGGATCGCGATCGCGCTCATCTTGGCGTGCTCGGCGTCCGCGGGATGGATCATCATCGCGGCGTCCACGCCGTCGAACGCGCCGCGCCGCGCCATCTCGATCTTGCCGCCGCCGCCCTCCTCGGCCGGCGTGCCGAGGAGTCGCAGCCGCCCGCCGGCCTCCTCGGCGAGCGATGCGAGCGCGATGCCGGCCCCGAGACCCGCGGTGGCGATCACGTTGTGCCCGCACCCGTGTCCGATGCCCGGAAGCGCGTCGTATTCGCACAGCACGGCGACGGTCGCCCCCGACGATCCCGCGGTCGCCTCGAACGCGGTGGCCAGGCCGTGCGCCGACCGCGTCGGCGTCATGCGCGCGTCGCCGAGCATGTCGGTCAGGACCCGGTGCGCGTGGTGCTCCTCGTAGTTGAGCTCGGGATGCGCATGGATCGAGTGGCTGGCCGCGACCAGGTCGCCCGCGATCGCATCGATCGCCGCGATCGCCCGCTCCTTCAGCGCCTCCGTCGTCGCCACGCGACGAGTGTAGGGCTCACCAGTGGAGCGTGCAGGCGTCCGGGATCACCTCGGCGTGCACTCGGTCGGCGCGACCGACCCACCGTCCGTCCGACCAGACGAGCCACCTCCCCGGTGGGGACGACCACGCCGCCGCGCGCGAGGCGCGCATCGTCGGATGCGGCAGGTGGTCCCCGCGATGGGCGCGCCGCCACGCGACCACGCGCTGCCGCCACGGCATCCGCGCTGCGATCTCGAGCGCGTGCAACGCCCCGTCGTTGGGGTGTGCGCGCGGATGCAGGTCGAGTCCGCCGACGGGGCTCGTGGTCGCGACGATGGACGCCATGCCGCGTGGCGCCTGCGCCACCACCCACGCGCGTCCGAGGGTCACCACCTCGCGCGCGGTCGATCCCCGCTCGAGACGCAGACGGATCGCATCCCATCGCGTGGCGAGCATCACCGCCGCGTCGCGCGCCCCGCGATGGCCCACGGATGCGCCCATCGCGGACCGCCGCACGGCGAGCAGAGGTCTCGCGCCGCTCGCGGTCCCGCTCGCGCCCGCCACGACGGCAGCGGCCGCGGCATCGTCGGCGCACCATCGGAGACCGTCCGGTCGAGGTACTTCCGCGCCCCACGGCGCCCCCCGGGCGACCGTCACGAGTGCGGCCTCCACGCGATCACGTCGCGGCACCCACGTAGGCCACGATCCCCCGGTCGACGGCGTCGCACGCGCGCGCGGCCACGTCGGACAGCGGCGTGTCCGCGGCAACGAGAGCCACCTGGCGCAGCAGGTCGGCCAGCTGCTTCGTGGTGCGCACGAAATCACCGGCGCTCAGCTCGGCACCCTCGAGGACGTCGGCGAGTGCCGCGCCACCGGCCCACTCGTAGGCGAGTGGCGCGAAGCCCGGGTCCGGCTCGCGGAGACTTCCCACGCCGAGGGCCTCGTACTCCCCTCGCAGTTCTCGCGCCGTCCGGGAGAGGTCGCGCCACCGTGCGCGCAGGGGGGCCGTCGGCATGCGCGGCTCCGGCCGTTCGTCGGATCCCCGCGCCTCGTACACGAGCGTGCTCGCGAGCGCCGCGAGCTCCTCGGGGCCCAGCGCATCCAGGTGACCGCGTGCGATGGCCTCGACCACGAGCAGGTCCATCTCGTGGAAGACGCGTGCCAGCACCCGGCCCTTCGCCGTGAGCGACCAGCCGTCGACGCACCCGCGCCGCTCGAGGAGTGCGACGACGTCGTCGAACCGTCGCCGCACCGCTTCGCGCCCCGTGTCCAGCCGCCGCTCGAGCGCCGCGAGCTCCCGATCGATCCGGTCGGCCGACTCGGCGGCCTGCAGCCTCGCGCGCAGATCGGGATCGGCGGCGACGGGGTGCTCCGCCGAGGCACGAGCGCGACGGCGG
>CAXRBC010000244.1:0-4588 GCA_964228515.1 Ilumatobacteraceae bacterium | reverse complement strand
GGGGCCGTCGAGCACCTGCGCACGATGCAGCTCGCCAAGCCGCCGGGCGTGGCCGAGACGATCGACTGGGCGACCGCGCTGGCCCGGCTCGGTGCGACCTCGGTGGACGAGGGCCTCGTGGAGGCCACCCTCGGCGCGGTGCTGAAGTACCGCGAGGACCACGAGCGCGTGCGTGACGAGGGCGTCGCGGCGCTGGTCAAGGTCGCCTTCGACCGCGGGATGCGGGGTGGCTGAGACGCTCGCCGCGCCGACGCGGCCGGCGAGCGAGCCCGCCGACCGGCTCGTCGTCGCCTTCGCCCGGGTGCTGCGCGGGGCGGGCCTCGAGGTGCCGGTCGACTCGGTACTCGCCTGCGGTGCCGCCCTGGGGCTCACCGGCATGGGCGACCGCGACGCCGCCTACTGGGCGATGCACGCCACGCTCGTGCACCGCCACGAGGACACGCCGATCTTCGACCGGGCCTTCGCCGCCTTCTGGGAGGCCCGCGACGCCACCCCGCCCGCGCCCGCGCAGGAGCCCCTCGCCGTCACGCTCGCGGTCGACGCCGACGACGACGCCGGTGGCGAGCCGGCCGACCCCGCCGCCGAGCGCGAGCCCACGATGACCCTGCGCTTCTCCGCCGCCGAGCAGCTGCGTACCAAGGACTTCGCCCGCTACGACGACCGCGAGCTGCGCGAGGCCCAGCGCATGATGCGCCGCCTGCGCCTCGCCGGGACCCCCCGACGCTCGATGCGACTCACGCCGGCCCGCCGGCGCGGACGTCACGACCTGCGCCGCACGGTGCGCGCGGCGCTGCGGCACGGTGGCGAGCCCGTGCGCCGCCACTGGCGTCAGCCGGGCGAGCGCCTGCGGCGCCTCGTGCTCGTGCTCGACGTCTCGGGGAGCATGGAGCCCTATGCCCGGGCGCTCCTGCGCTTCGTCCACGCCGCCGTGTCCGGGCGCCAGAAGGTCGAGGCGTTCACGCTCGGCACGCGCCTCACCCGCGTCACGCACGAGATGGCGACGCGCGACCCCGACCGCGCGCTCGGTCGCGCCGCGGACCAGGTGCGGGACTGGAGCGGCGGCACGCGCCTCGGCGAGTGCCTGCGGCGATTCAACGACGAGTGGGGCGTGCGCGGCATGGCGCGCGGGGCGATCGTCGTCGTGCTCTCCGACGGCTGGGATCGTGGCGAACCCGACGTGCTGGCGGAGCAGATGCGCCGACTCTCGCGCGTCGCGCACCGCGTCGTGTGGGTCAACCCGCTCAAGGTCACGCCCGGCTACGCACCGCTCGCCCGCGGCATGGCCGCGGCGCTCCCGTGGGTCGACGACTTCGTGGAGGGTCACTCGATCGAGGCCATGGAGCGCCTCGCCGCGGTGATCTCGCGCCCCGATGCGTGAGATCCTCCCCGACCTCGAGCGCTGGCGCGAGGCGGGCACCCGCGCCGCCGTCGCCCGCGTCGTCGACATCGAGGGCTCGGGACCCCGCGACCCCGGCGCCGCCATGGCGGTCAACGAGTCGGGCGAGGTCGTCGGGTCGGTGAGCGGCGGGTGCGTCGAGGGCGCGGTCGTGACCGAGGCACTCGACGTGCTGGCCACGGGCGACCGCGGGCGGCTCGTCACGTTCGGCTACTCCGACGACGAGGCCCACGCCGTCGGGCTCACGTGCGGCGGCACCGTGCACCTCTTCATCCAGCCGTGGTCGCCCGAGTCCTTCGCCGCCCCGGCGCGCCGCATCGCCGCCGCGCGACCGACCGCCGTCCTCACCGTGCTCGACGGCCCCGGCCGCGGGGCGACGCTCAGCGTGGCGCCGGGCGAGGCGCCGACGGGCTCGCTCGGCCACCCCGAGCTCGACCGTGTGGCCGCGCGGGACGCGGAGGGCGAGCTCGAGGCCGGGCGCACCTCGATCCGCCACTACGGCCCGCGGGGCGAGACGACGCCGGAGGACCTCGAGGGTGCCGCGACGGTGCGCGTGTTCGTCGAGAGCTTCGCCGCACCGCCGCGGATGCTGATCTTCGGGGCCGTGGACTTCACGGCGGCGCTCGCGCGCGTCGCCAAGGTGCTGGGATTCCACGTGGTCGTGTGCGACGCGCGCGGCGTCTTCGCCACGTCCCGGCGCTTCCCCATGGCCGACGAGGTGCTCGTGTCGTGGCCGGGCCCGGTCTTCGAGGCCCGTGGCGCGGAGCTCGGACCGCGCGATGCGGTGTGCATCCTCACCCACGACCCGAAGTTCGACGTGCCGGCCGTGGTCGGGGCGCTCGCCACGAAGGTCGGCTACATCGGGGTCATGGGCAGCCGCCGGACGCACGCGACGCGCCTCGAGCGCCTCGCCGAGGCGGGGGTCAGCGACCCCGCCGACCTCGCGCGGCTGATGTCGCCGATCGGGCTCGACATCGGTGCACGCACGCCCGAGGAGACCGCCGTGTCGATCTGCGCCGAGATCATCGGCAGGCGCGTGGGCCGCGCGGTGCCGTCGCTGCGGGAGTCGTCGGGGCCGATCCACCGGTAGCGGCGCCGACCCGCCGGCGCCTCAGCGCGTCGGGTCGTACCAGCGCACCCAGTCGGCGCGGTCCTCGTCGACGAGGTGCACCTCCACCCCGCGGTCGCCGCTGCGCGCCTGCACGATCACGCGCTCGACGCCGAGGGACATGAAGACGTGCCCGGGATACCAGCCCAGATCGCCCGGCTGCACGTCGTCGGGCGCCACGCGCGTCGCGGCCGCGGCCTGCGCCGCCGACCCGCGCGCGAGCGCGAGGGCGCCCCAGGCCCACGCGTACTTGGCGAGTGCCGAGCAGTCGCGCGCGCTCCCCGGCTCGTCGGCGTTGAGCCGGTAGGGCACGCCGAGCTGGCTCAGCGCGGCGAAGACGACGAGCTGCCGCTGGAGCGGCGCCCTCCGCCACGCGGACACCAGCGGCACCGGGTCGACGTCGAGGTGCCGCGCGACCCGGGCCGCCACCTCGACGAGGTCGCGGTCCACCGCCTCGAGCCGCTCGCGCGGCGGCAGCCCCCGCGCGGCGTCGAGCCAGCGGGCGACCTGCGCGGCGCGCGCGGCGAGCGCCGCGGCCGGCCGCTCGTCGAGGGGCTTGGCCTGCGCCGCGCCGATCGGGCCGATGGGGGCGGTCGAGCACGCGAGGGCGGTCACGACGAGCGCCGCGCCGACGGCCAGGCGGGCGGCCAGGTGGCCGGGCAAGCGGACCGTCAGGCGGGCGGCCAGGCGGCTCGTGGCGGCTCGCGCCGCTGCTGCGCGGATGTGGGGCATCGTCGGGCTCCTGGTCGCCACCGTGGGGGGTGGGCGGTCGGGGGTGGGATCCTGATCCCGACCGTCGCGCGGCCGAGGCCGGGCGGACGGATGGGACGGGACGAGTATGACGAGTGGGTGTCAGTCTATTGCGGTGATCGTCATGAGATCGTCATATAGGGGCCTCTCTCCGCGACCCTTATGGTGAGCGGGATGCTGGCGATCCTCCTCGCGGCCGGGGCGGGGACCCGCTACTCGGCGACGGCCCACAAGCTCCTTGCCCCGCTCGCGGGGCGCACCGTGCTCGAGTGGTCGCTCGAGCACGTCCGCGGGGCCGCGATCGGCCCCGTCCTCGTCGTGGGAGGGGCAGCCGACCTGCGCGACCTCGTCGGGCCTCACGGGGCGGACGTGACCCTCGTGGTCAATCCCCGCTGGCGCGAGGGCCTCGCGACCTCGCTGCAGGCGGGCCTCGAGGTGGCGCGGCGCGGCGGCCACGACGCCGTCGTGGTCGGCCTCGCCGACCAGCCGGCGGTGCGCCCCGAGGCGTGGCGCGCGGTTGCCGGCGCGACGGCGCCCATCGCCGCCGCGACGTACGGCGGCCGCAGGGGCAACCCCGTGCGCCTGCACGCCGAGGTCTGGCCGCTGCTGCCGACCACGGGCGACGAGGGCGCGCGCTCGCTGCTGCGCGTGCGCAACGAACTCGTGGTGGAGGTGCCGTGCACGGGATCGCCCCGCGACCTCGACCGCCCCGAGGACCTCGCCGCGCTCGAGGCCGAGCTCGCGGACGCGCCGTGACGGCGAGCGACGCGACACCCGACGGCGGGCGACGGGACGGCGACGCCGCGCGCGTCACGGCGCTGCTCGGGCGCGAACCCCGCGGCGCATGGGACGTGGTCGTGCGCGACGCGGCGGGCGAGCCCGTGGTCGTGCGCAACGCCCCGCTGCTCGACGACGGCACGCCGATGCCGACGCGCTACTGGCTCGTGGGTGCCGCCGCCTCGCGGGTGGCGGGTCGCCTCGAGTCGGAGGGCGGCGTCGACGCCGCGGAGCGCGAGGTGCCGGCGTGGGCGATCGCGGCGACGCACTCGCGCTACGCCGCGGAGCGCGATGCGGCGATGCCCGCCGATCATGCGGGACCCCGCCCGTCGGGGGGCGTGGGCGGCACCCGCGAGGGGGTCAAGTGCCTGCACGCCCACCTCGCCCACTGGCTCGCCGGGGGCGAGGACGCGGTCGGCGAGTGGATCGCGGGGCGGCTCGCGCCGCCCGTCGCGGCGATCGACGTGGGGAGCAATTCGACCAATCTGCTCGTGCTCGACGGGGCGGGCGCCGAGCTCGCGCGGCGCGTGTCGGTGACCCGCCTCGGGGAGGGCCTC
>CAXRBC010000243.1:0-3470 GCA_964228515.1 Ilumatobacteraceae bacterium | reverse complement strand
ATCGATATGGGTACGGTCCCGGCTGGTTTCTGATCCTCGACTGGCTGGACGGGATGACTACCCGGATGGGTGGCACGACCCTGGACTTTCGCTACGCGATCATCGGCCTCCTCACACTGGCGGACCTGACGGTGGCCCTCGCTGTCGGTCGCCGCTGGGGTTGGACGGTCGCGACGATCGCGATCCTGAATCCCATCTCGATCGTGATCACGGGCTACCACAATCAGACCGAGATGCTCGGCATTGCACTCGGATTGCTGGGGCTGGGTCTGGTCTCTCGCGGCTTCGATCGCGGAACGATCGGACCGCTCGTGGGCGGTGGAGTCATCCTCGGTCTCGCCCTCACCGTCAAGCACGTCTTCTTCCTCCTCCCGATCTGGCTTGCCATGCGAACGGCACGGCCTCTCCGGCGCACGCTCGCGCTGACGGTCGCACCCGCGACGTTTGCCGTCAGTTTCCTCCCGTGGCTGACGTCCTCCGCTGCCATTGATGGCGTGGTGAACCGTGTCCTGCGCCATCGTGGAGGTCGATCGGGGCTGATCCGTGACCTCTTGGATGCACCCGAGAGCGGCGGGCGCTTCCTCGCCAGCTACTTCGTCTGGATCGTGGTGCTCGTAGTGCTCGGGTGGGCGCTACGTCACGTGGACGTGTACGTCTCGGCGATCGTGTTCCTGCTCGCGACGCTTGCGTTTGCGCCGGGATTCACCAACCAGCACTTGGTCCTCGGCGCGGTGGCCACCTCGGTGCTCCTCGCCCCCGAGCTCCTGATCGCGATGACGCTCGGCAGCCTGCTCGTCCTGCAGAACTCCGACGGTGCGCACTTCCAGTTCTTCATGCCCCGATGGTTCGAGCTCGAGGGCCACATGTACGCCTGGATCCAGGCGGTGCTGTGGGTCTGGTTCGCGCGGCTCGGGTGGCGGGCATGGCGCGGGCGGCGCGCGGGTGGGGGCTCCCCCGCGGGGGTCGGCTCGCGCGCACAGGGCGTGAGCGGCGCGGGGGCGTGACGTGGGGGTCGTCGCGGACGTGATGGCGTGGGTGAAGGACTTCTCCTCCTCGCCGTGGTTCTACGCGATCATCTTCGTGATCGCCGTGCTCGACTCGATCCTCCCCATCGTCCCGAGCGCGACCCTCGTGATCGTCGGCGGCGTCGCGGCGGGCGCGGGCGACCTCTCGATCGTAGGCGTGATCGCCGCGGGCCTCTCCGGCGCGTTCCTCGGCGACAACCTCAGCTACACGATCGGCCGCGAGGCGAGCGGCTGGGTGACGCGCCGCCAGACGCGCACCGAGAAGGGGCGCGCACGCTTCGACCGCGTCGTCGCCCAGATCCACGACCGCGGCGGCCTGCTGCTCGTGACCGCGCGATTCATCCCCGGCGGCCGCACGCTGCTCACGCTCTCGTGCGGCGTGACGCGCCAGCCGCGACGGTGGTTCGTCGGGTGGGCGCTGGTCGCCGCGGCGATCTGGGCGCACTACGCGGCGCTGCTCGGCTTCGTCGGCGGCAAGTCGTTCGAGGACGATCACACCGTCGCGTTCCTCGTCGCGTTCTCCATCGCCGTCGGGGTCACGGTCGTGATCGAAGTCGCACGGTACGTCGTCGCGCGCGCCCGATACCGTCGGGGCGCATGACGCTGCGGCTCGCCGTCGCCGCCGGCTGGCGCGAGCGCGTCGCACGCACCGCCGCGGCCCTGCCGGGCCTCGTGCCCGTCGTCAAGGGCAACGGCTACGGCCTCGGCCGCGCGACGCTCATGCCGATCGCCGCCTCGCTCGCGCGCGAGATCGCCGTCGGCTCGGCGTGGGAGGCGGGCGACGTGCCGCGCGACCGCACGGCGCTCGTGCTCACGCCGCCCGGCGACGCGCTCCCCGACGACCTGCGCCCCGACGCCGTGCTCCACGTCGGTGCGGTCGCGCACGTCGAGGCGATCGCGCGGCGCGGCGACGCGCACCCCGTGATCGTGAAGGTCGCCTCGTCGATGCACCGCTACGGCGCCGAGCCCGACGCCCTCCCCGCGCTGCTCGACGCCGTGCGCCGCGCGGGACTGCGCCAGGTCGGCTGGGCCGTGCACCCCCCGCTGGCCGACACGCCCGAGCACGCGCGCGTCAACGCCGACGAGGTCCGCGCCCTCCTCGCCCGCATCGAGCCCGGCCTCCCCGTGCACGCGAGCCACCTCACCGCGGCCGACGCCGCGGCCCTGCGCGCCGACGCACCCCGCCACGACCTGCGCGTGCGCGCCGGCACCGAGCTCTGGCTCGGCGACAAGACCGGGATGCGACTCGAGGCCGACGTGCTCGACGCGCACCCCGTGCGCGCCGGCGCGACCGCGGGCTACCGCCGCACGCCCGTGCCCGGCGACGGGACGCTCGTGCTCGTCGGCGCCGGCTCCGCGCACGGCATCGCCCCGCTCGACGACGGCCGCTCGCCGTACCACCACGCGCGCACCCGCCTCGCGTTGCTCGAGCCGCCGCACATGCACACCTCGATGCTGTGGGTCGCCGACGGCGCGCCGTGCCCCGCCATCGGCGACTGGGTCGACGTGCAGCAGCCGCTCACCCGCGTCGCGCCGGACGTCGTCGACCTCGGCTGACCGCGACGTCGGCTGACCGCGGGCGAGGGCCGCGGCGTCCGCCGCGGCGCGCACGCGACCCGGGTCCCGCGCCCGGCGTGTCCTCAGGTGACCCGCGAGGCCGCGGGCGACGCCGCGCGATGGCGGCCCGACGCGACCAGGTCGCGCAGCCGCGCGAAGCCGTCCCAGACCTCGACGAAGCTCGTCGCGAGTGGCGACATCGCGAGGCGGATCGAGTCGGGCTCGCGGAAGTCGGGGATCACGCGGATCATCTCTCGCATGGCGGCGGCGATGGTGCGGGCCTCGGGGTGGCGCACGGTCACGTGCCCGCCGCGGCGCGCGGGGTCGCGAGGCGTGGTGAGCGAGAAGCCGAGGGGGGCCAGCCACGCGTCGTGGAGCGCGACCATCATCGCCGTGCCCGCCTCGGACTTGGCGCGGATGGCGGGCATGCCGGCCCGATCGATCATCTCGAAGGCCGACTGCACGCAGCGCATCCCGACGATCGACGGGCTCGCGATCTGGAAGCCGCGGATGCCCGCGGCGCGGTCGAAGCCCTGCCCCATCGCGAACTGGTCCGCCTGCGCGAACCAACCCTGGATCGGCACCTGCAGCGACTCCTGCACGGCGCGCGCGACGTGGAGCCATGCGGGCGAGCCAGGCCCGGAGTTGCCGTACTTGTACGTGCAGCCCACCGCGAGCTCGACCCCGTCGCGGTCGAAGGCCAGATCCACCGCGCCGATCGCGTGGCTCGCGTCCCAGAGCGTGAGCGCGCCGGCGCGCCGGGCCATCGACGTGATGGCCGGCACGTCGTGGAGCGCGCCCGAGCGATACTGCACGACGGACAGCGTCACGAGCGCCACGTCGTCCGAGAGGTGTCGCTCGAGCATCGCCGGCGTCACGTACTCCTCG
>CAXRBC010000242.1:0-4966 GCA_964228515.1 Ilumatobacteraceae bacterium | reverse complement strand
ACTCGCCCCACTCCCCCCGCAGCGCGTCGGCCCACTCGCCGGTCGTGCCGCCCGCGCGCGCGAGGGCCACCGACGCCGAGGTCACGTCGCCCGCGGGATCGGCCGCGGCGGCACGCAGCACGGCGATCGCGGCGCGCACGGCGCCCGCGTCGCGCACATCGCGCCAGCGCCCGAGCGCCTCGACCGCCTCGCGCTCGGCCTCGGGAGCGGGGCGCAGGATCGCGTCGGGCCCCGAGAGGGGGGACGGCGACGACTCGACGAACGCGTTGACGCCCACGACGGTCTGCTCGCCGCTCGCGATGCGGGCCGTGCGCTCCGACATGCTCGCCACCAGCCGACCCTTCAACGTCTCCACTGCGGCGTACGCGCCGCCGAGCGAGAGCACCTCGCCGAGCTCGGCCCACGCGGCCTCCGCGATCTCGCGCGTGCGGCGCTCGACCACGTGGGAGCCGTCGAGGACGTCCTCGTGCTCGAGGAGGTCCGTCTCGTGCGCGAGCACCTGCTGCATGCGCAGCGCCCACTGCTGGTCCCACGGGCGCGGCAGGCCGAGCGCCTCGTTCCACGCGGGGAGCTGCACGCTGCGGGCGCGGGCGCGGCGCGAGAGGGTGACCCCGAGCATCTCGAGCACGATGCGCTGCACGTTGTTCTCCGGCTGGGCCTCGGTGAGGCCCAGCGAGTTGACCTGGACGCCGTAGCGGAAGCGCAGGGCCCGCTCGTCGGTGATGCCGTAGCGCTCGCGGCCGACCCGCTCCCAGAGATCGACGAACGCCCGCATCTTGCAGGCCTCCTCGACGAAGCGGATGCCCGCGTTGACGAAGAACGACATGGCCCCGAACACGCGGGGGAAGTCGTCCGCGGCCACTCGCCCGCTCGCGCGTACCGCATCGAGCACGTCGACCGCGTTGGCCAGCGCGTACGCGACCTCCTGCACCGGGGTCGCACCGACCTCCTGTAGGTGATAGGAGCAGACGTTCATCGGGTTCCACCGCGGGGCGTGGCGCGCGCACCACGCGATCACGTCGACGGTCAGCCGCAGCGAGGCGGCGGGCGGGAAGATGTGCGTCCCGCGCGAGAGGTACTCCTTGAGCACGTCGTTCTGCGTCGTGCCGCGCAGCGCCGACGGCGCCGCACCGGTCTCGCCCGCGTGGGCCACGTAGAGCGCGAGGAGCCACGGCGCCGTCGCGTTGATCGTCATCGAGGTGTTCATCTCCGCGACGGGGATGCCCTCGAGGAGGCGCCGCATGTCGCCGAGGTGGGCGACCGGCACGCCGACCTTGCCGACCTCGCCCCGCGCGAGCGGGGGGTCGGGGTCGTAGCCCGTCTGCGTCGGCAGGTCGAACGCGATGGACAGACCGGTCTGGCCACGGGCCAGGTTGGTCCGGTAGAGCGCGTTGCTCGCCGCCGCGGTGGAGTGGCCCGAGTACGTGCGCATCATCCATGGCTCGTCGCGCCCGGGCGCGCCGACGGGCCGATCGCTCACGAGGTCAGGCTACGAGGCCCACCTCGAGGGCGTCCGCGAGCCGCCGGAGGTACTCCTCGCGCGGGATCTCGACGGCGCCGAGCGACGCGAGGTGCGGCGTCACCCACTGCACGTCGAGCAGCCGCATGCCCGACTCGCGCATCGCGTCCACCAGCGCCATGAGCGCCACCTTGCTTGCGTCGCGCAGGATGTGGAACATCGACTCGCCGGCGAAGAGCCCGCCGACGCGCACGCCGTAGAGCCCGCCCGCGAGCAGGCCGTGCTCGTCGAACGCCTCGAACGAGTGCGCCCACCCGAGGCGGTGCAGTCTGTCGTACGCCTCGAGGAACTCCGGCGTGATCCAGCCGCCCTCGCGGTGCGGCGCGGCGCACCCGCGGGCCACCATGTCGAAGCAGGTGTCGACGCGCACCTCGTAGCGGCGCGCGCTGCGGCGCATGGAGCGCGTGACGCGCAGGCCGTCGAGCGGGACGACGCCGCGGCGCATCGGCGACCACCAGAGCAGCTGCCCGTCCGGTCCGGGCATGGGGAATGCGCCGGCGCGGTACGCGGCGACGATCGTGGCCGGCGCGAGATCCGCGCCGGCGGCGATGACGTCGTGCTGCGGCCAGCGAGAGGGCGGGGGGATCTCCCACTCCGCGACGCCGGGGTCGCGGGGCGGGGCGTCCCAGCCCGTCACGTGGCGTAGTCGAAGAAGCCGCGGCCCGACTTGCGCCCGAGCCTGCCCTCTCGCACCATCGCGCGCAGCGTGGGGCGCGGCTCGTACGCGGCCTCGCCGAGCCGCGCGTGCAGCGTGTCGAGGATCGCGACGGCCGTGTCGATGCCGACGAGCTCGAGCCGGGCGACTGGGCCCATCGGGTGGTTGGCCCCGCCGCGCATCGCCGCGTCGATGTCGCCGATCGTCGCGACCCCCGCCTCGAGCATCGCGACCGCGGAGTTGAGGTACGGGAAGAGGAGTGCGTTGACCACGAAGCCCGCGCGGTCGGCCACCTGGATCGGCTCCTTGCCCAGGCCCCGCACGAAGTCGGTGGCGCGCGCGATGGTCGCGTCGGTGGCGCTCGCGGGGCGGACGACCTCCACGAGCGGGAGCGCCGTCGCCGGGTTGAAGAAGTGGATGCCACAGAGCACCCCCGGCCGGCCGGACGCGATCGCCAGCTCCTCGACCGCGAGCGTGCTCGTGTTGGTCGCGATCAGCGCCCCCGGCGCGGCGATGCGGCCGATCTCCGCGAGGATCGCGCGCTTGGCCGCGGCGTCCTCGACGATCGACTCGATGATCACGTCGCACGCCGCGAGGTCCTCGAGGCGATCCGTCGGGTGGATGCGACCGAGGAGCGCCGCGCGGTCGGCCTCGGCGAGCGAGCCCTTGGCGACGCGGCGCGCGGTGGCGGACGCCACGCCGTCGCGGGTCTGCGCGGCGCCCTCGGGAGTGCGGGACCGCAGCACCACGTCGTGACCCGCGTGCGCAACGACGTCGGCGATGCCGCCGGCCATGATGCCCGAGCCGACGATGCCGACGCGCTGGGGCACGGCGCGACCGTATCAGCACGCCCGCCGCACCTACCGTGGTCGGGTGCTGCTCGAGGACCTGCGCCATCCGCGGCGCGTGGTGCCGCTGTCGGCGGTGCACAACTTCCGCGACGTCGGCGGCTACCCGACGCGCGACGGTGGGCGCACCGCGTGGGGCCGGCTGTACCGCGCCGACGGGCTGCAGCGACTCGACGCCGACGACCTCGCCACGTTCGCCCGGCTCGGCATCCGCACCGTGGTGGACCTGCGCACCGAGCGAGAGGTGGAGCGCCACGGCGCGTTCCCCGTCGCGGCGCACCCGCTCGACTGGCACCACGTGTCGATCGTGGACGCGACGTGGGGGGAGATGGAGACGCCGACGTACGACGACGTCGCGGATTTCCTCGTCTGGGCGTACCGCGTGATGCTCGAGGAGAGCGCCGCGCGCTTCGCGCGCGCATTCACCCTCCTCGCCGACGCGGGCGTGCAGCCGGCGGTGTACCACTGCGCCGCGGGCAAGGACCGTACGGGCATCCTCACGGCCCTCGTGCTCTCGAGCCTCGGCGTGCCCGACGAATGGGTGGCCGCGGACTACGGACTCACGGAGGAGGCGATGGCGCGCAAGATCGCCTGGGCCAGGGTGCACCTGCCCGAGCTCGCGGCGCGCTTCGATCGCGTGCCGCGCGCGTTCGTCGCCGCGGATCCGCGCGCGATGACGGTGATCCTCGACGACCTGCGACGCGACCACGGCGGCGCGGAGGGGTACCTGCGGGCCCACGGCGTGGGCGAGGCGGCGATGGCCGCGATGCGCGAGACGCTCGTCAGCCGCCCGTCGTCGTCTCGATGACGACCCTGGTGATGCGGATCTCCTCGCGAGGCGGCACGCCGTTGGCCGCGGGGTCGGGGTTGCCCAGGGCGTCGAGCGCCGGGACGGTCGTGTCGAGCCCCTCCGTGACCTTGCCGAAGAGCGAGTAGTTGGGGGGCAGGGTCACGCCCTGCTCGCCCGTGATGACGAAGAACTGGCTGCCGTTGGTGTCCGGACCCGAGTTGGCCATCGCGATGCTGCCGACCTCGTAGGCGCCCTCGGCCGGGAGCTCGTCGGTGAAGCGGTACCCGGGGCCGCCCGACCCGGTCGCCGTCGGGTCGCCGCACTGCACGACGAACGCGGGGATCGCGCGGTGGCAGGTCGTGTCGTCGAAGTAGCGCGAGCGCGCGAGGTTGACGAAGTTGTTGACCGCGCCGGGGGCCGCGTCGCGGTCGAGCAGGATCGTGAAGTCGCCCGCCGTCGTCGAGACGATCGCGCGGTACGTGACCCCGTCCTCGAGGCAGTCGCGGAAGGCGGTCGCGAAGTCGCGCACCGGCTCCGCGGTGCCCTCGGCCGGGGCGCACTCGCCGTCGCCGTACGGCGTGCCGAGCGGCTGGGCGTCGGCCGGGGGTGCGACGGTCGTCTCGGCGGACGCCACCGTCGTGTCGGTCGCGTCGGTCGCGTCGTCGGTGCCGCCGCCGGTGACGAACACGGTGCCCGCCAGCGCGACGATCGCGATCAGGACCGCGAGCACCTGCGTCGCGCGGCGGCGCACCGAGCGTCGGCGCGACGAACGCGCCTGCGCGTCGAGGCGTCGCTGGCGGTTCTCCTTCTTGCGCATGCGCTTCGCGGTCGTCACGGCGTCGTCAGGCTACCGAGGCGCGAAAATCGGCGGCTCCGCGGCGCGAGCGCACGGCTAGCGTGACGTGCCCGTGGCGCTCATCGTGCAAAAGTACGGAGGCACGTCTGTCGCGGATCCCGAGCGCATGCGCCGCGTGGCGCGCCACGTCGCCGATGCGCGCGCAGACGGCCACGATCTCGTCGTCGTGGTGTCCGCGATGGGGAAGGCGACGGACAACCTCATCGAGCTCGCGCGGCAGGTGTCGGCGGATCCGCCGGGCCGCGAGATGGACATGCTCCTCACGACCGGGGAGCGCATCAGCATGTCGCTGCTCTGC
>CAXRBC010000241.1:0-4857 GCA_964228515.1 Ilumatobacteraceae bacterium | reverse complement strand
CACCTCGCGGGCGAGGCGCTCGCCCACCTCGGGCACCCGTCGGCGCACGATGGCCACCTCGCGCTCGAAGCCCGGGTGCTCGACCCAGTGGTACAGGCAGCGGCGCTTGAGCGCGTCGTGCACGTCGCGTGTGCGGTTGGACGTGAGGACCACGACGGGCGGCTGCTTGGCGCGGTACGTGCCGAGCTCGGGCACGGTCACCTGCCAGTCCGAGAGCACCTCAAGGAGGTAGGCCTCGAACTCGTCGTCGGCGCGGTCGATCTCGTCGACGAGGAGCACGGGCGGCATCGCGTCACGATGGTCGATGGCGCGCAGGATCGCGCGCCGTACGAGGAACCGCTCGGAGTACACCTGGCCCTCGAGCGACGCCGTGCCGGCCTCGCGTGCCTCGCCGCTCGCCTCCGCGGCGCGCAGGTGGAGCAGCTGGTGCGCGTAGTCCCAGTCGTAGACGGCCTGCGAGGCGTCGATGCCCTCGTAGCACTGCAGGCGGATCAGCTCGCTGCCGCGCGCGGCGGCGAGCACCTTGGCCAGCTCCGTCTTGCCGACGCCGGCCTCGCCCTCGAGGAGCAGTGGCCGGCGCAGCGCGACCGCGAGGTACACGGCGGTGGCGAGGCCCTCGTCGGCGAGGTAGTGCTGCGAGTCGAGCGCGGCGCGGACCTCGTCGACCGACGCGTACGACATGGCGTCAGGCTACGGGCGGGCCCGCGGTGCGCCGAAGCCCGAGCCGCATCGACTCACGTGTCGAAGCCGAGCCCGATGCGATCGAGCAGCCGCAGCCACCAGTTGCGCCGGCCGGTGCGGTCCTCGCGCTCCAACGAGCGGCGGGTCTGCTGGATCGCGAGCCAGCGCACGGGCTCGGGCGGCCACCGGCGCGGCTTGGTGCGCACGAATCGCGTGCGGGTCGCGGGGCTGTCCACACCGTCGAGCAGGTCGAGCATGACCTCGGCGCCGAACCGCGAGCTCGCGACGCCGAGGCCCGTGTAGCCCATCGCGTAGGCCACGCGCCCCGAGTACGCGGTGTCCCAGAAGACGCTGAAGCGCGAGCACGTGTCGATCGGCGCGCCCCACATGTGCGAGAAGCGCACGCCCTCCAGCTGCGGGAACGTCTCGAAGAACTGCCGGGCGAGCCTGGCCCACGACTCGGGTCGCGACTCGAGCTCGCGGTCGGTGCGCCCGCCGTAGTGGTAGATCGCGTCGTACCCGCCCCACAACACCCGGTCGTCCGCCGTGAGGCGGTAGTAGTGGAACTGGTTGGAGACGTCGGAGAGGCCCTGGCGCCGCCGCCAGCCGAGCCCGGCCAGCTGCTGCGGGGTGAGGGGCTCGGTGGTGAGGCAGTAGTCGTAGACGGGGATCACGTAGCTCGAGGCGCCGCGCACCAGGGGCCGCCACGTGTTGGTCCCGAGCGCCACACGGTGGGCGCGGATGGTGGCCAGCGGGGTGCGCACCGCCATGCCCGCACCGTCGCGCTCGAGTCCGGTGGCGCGCGTGTCCTCGTGGATCCGCACGCCCAGCTGCTCCGCGACGCGCTTCAGCCCCCAGGCGAGGCGCGCCGGGTCGAGCAGCGCGCCGGAGTCGCGGCCCCAGAGGCCGGCGGTGAAGACGGGGGAGTGGATCTCGTCGCGCATCGCGTCGCGATCGAGCCACACCACGTCGTGGCCGAGTGCCGCGAGCTGCTCGTAGTCGTCCCGAAGTTCGTCGGCGTAGGTGGGGGTGTGCCACGTGCTGGCCACCTCGATGATCCCCGTGCGCTCGCAGTCACAGTCGATGCGGTGGCGGTCGATGAAGTCGACGATGGACGTGAAGTTGTCGAGGCCGAGGCGCTCGAGCGTGCCGACCTCGTCGGGGAAGCGGCGTTGAGCGTTGGCGATGCCGTGCGTGACGGAGGAGTCCATGAAGCCCCCGTTGCGGCCGCTCGCGCCGGACCCGACCTCGTGGGCGTCGATGAGCACCACGTCCCGCGATGGATTGCGCAGCTTCGCGCCGATCGCGCACCACAGCCCGGTGTAGCCGCCCCCGACCACGCACAGGTCGGCCCGGGTGTCACGCACCACCGTCGGGTTGGACTCCGGCTCGTCGGCGTCGTCGAGCCAGTAGGGGAACGTCTCGGCATCGGCGATCGCGTCGAGGTACCTCGCGTCACTCGCTCGTGTCGTGGCGTCCGCGCGCGGACCCATGGTTCCCACCGCCTCGTGTGCGACCTAGCCTACGAGCGGGTACCCAGGGGTAGCCTCGCCGAGCGTGGACCTGGGCATCGGCGGTCGCACGGCGGCGGTCGCGGCCGCGTCGGCCGGCCTCGGGTACGCCGCGGCCGAGGCGCTCGCCGCCGAGGGCGTGCGCGTCGTGATCTGCAGCCGCGACGCCGGCCGTGTGCGCGAGGCGGCGGCCCGCATCGGCCGCGGATGCGTCGGCGTCGCGTGCGACGTGTCGACGCCCGAGGGCGGCGCGCGGTTCGCCCACGAGGCCCGTGCCGTGCTCGGTCACGTGGACATCGCGGTGCTCAACGGCGGCGGTCCGAGGGCCGGCGGCTTCGCCGCGACGGGTCCCGACGACTACCGCGCCGCGCTCGACGCCTCGCTGATGGCCTCGGTGGCGATGACGCACGCGGTCGTGCCCGCCATGCGCGAGCGGGGCTGGGGCCGGGTCGTCGCGATCACGTCGGTCTCGGCGCGCCAGCCGATCCCCTCGCTGATCCTCTCCTCCACGGCGCGCGCAGGCCTCACCGCGTTCCTCAAGACGGTGGCCCGCGAGGTGGCGGCCGACGGCGTGACGGTCAACTCGGTGCAGCCCGGCAGCCATGCCACCGACCGCATGCGCCAGCTCCACGGCGACGATCCCGCGGCGGGCGTGGCGGGCATCCCGGCGGGCCGGATGGGCGACCCCGCCGACTTCGGGCGCGTCGTGGCGTTCCTCTGCGGCGAGCCGGCCAGGTACGTCACCGGCGTCCACCTCCAGGTGGACGGCGGCGCGTACGCCGGCCTGCAGTAGCGCGCGGCGCGGTCGCCCGCCGCCGCGCGGCGACTACGAGGCCTGCTCGAGGGCGCGGCGCACCAGCACGCTCGCCAGATGGCGGCGGTACTCGGCGGACGCGTTGTTGTCCGACTGGGGCTCGGCCTCCGCGCTCGCCAGCGCGGCCGCATCCGCGATGGACGCGCCCTTGCCGAGGGCGGCGGCCACGCTCGTGGCCAGCACGGGCGTCGAGCCCATGTTGACCAGCGCGACGCCGGCGGAGCCGTTGCGCCGCCAGGCCGCGACGCCGACGATCGCCCAGTCCTGGGCGCGGCGGTTGAACTTCTGGAAGCCCCACGTGGCGCCCTTCATCTTGGGCACGCGGATCTCGGTGAGTATCTCGTCGGGCGCGAGCGCGCTCTCCAGGAAGCCCTTGTAGAAGTCCGCGGCCGCGATCTCGCGTGTGCCCTTCGGGCCCTGGGCCACGTACGTCGCCCCGAGGGCGAGCGTCGTGGCCGGCAGGTCGCTGGCGGGGTCGGCGTGGGCGATCGAGCCCCCGATCGTGCCCCGGTGGCGCACCTGGGAGTCGCCCACGTGCGAGGCGGCGTGCGCCAGCAGCGGGACGTGCTCCTTCAGCACCTTGGAGTGCTCCACCTCCGAGTGTCGCGTGAGCGCGCCGATGGCGACGTGGTCGCCCGCGTCGCGCACGTACGACAGGTCCGTGACCCGCCCGACGTCCACGAGGACGCTCGGCTGGGCGAGGCGCAGCTTCATGAGGGGCAGGAGGCTGTGGCCGCCGGCCAGGAGCTTGGCGTCGGAGCCGTGGCGCCCGAGGAGGGCGATCGCCTCCGCGGCCGACCCGGCCCGTACGTACTCGAATGCCGCGGGGATCATCGCGCACCTCCCTGTGCTCGCTGGATGGCCTTCCAGACCGTCTGCGGCGACGCGGGCATCGGCATGTCCACGATGCCGTAGCCCGCGAGCGCGTCGACGATCGCGTTGATGACGGTCGGGGCGGCGCCGATCGTGCCGGCCTCGCCCACGCCCTTGACGCCGAGCTGGTTGGTCGGCGAGGGGGTGACGGTGTGCCCCGTCGTGATGGACGGCACGTCGCACGCGGCGGGCACCAGGTACTCCGCGAGGTTGGACGTCCTGAGGTTGCCGTCCGCGTCGTAGATCGCCTCCTCGTACAGCGCCTGGGCGAGGCCCTGCACGACGCCGCCGTGCACCTGGCCCTCGACGATCAACGGGTTGATCTGCACGCCACAGTCGTCGACCGCGACGTACTTCAGCACGTCGACCTTGCCCGTCTCGACGTCCACCTCGACCACGCAGGCGTGGGTGCCGAAGGGCCACGAGAAGTTGGGAGGGTCGTAGGTGTACTGCGCCTCGAGGTTGGGCTCGAGCCCGTCCGGCAGGTTGTGCGCGGTGAAGGCGGCGAAGGCGATGGCCGCGAGCGGCATCTGCCGGTCGGGCGAGCCCTTCACGGAGAACGTGCCGCCGGCGAAGTCGAGGTCGTCGGGACTGCACTCGAGCTGGTGCGCCGCGATGCGGCGCGCCTTGTCGATCACCTTGTCGCACGCGCCGGCGATCGCGACGCCACCCACCGGCAGCGAGCGGGACCCGTACGTGTCGAGGCCGAGCGGTGCGATGGCCGTGTCGCTGTGGAGCACGTCCACGTCCTCGACGGCCACGCCGAGCTTCTCGGCGGCGATCTGCGACCACGCGGTCTCGTGGCCCTGACCGTGCGGCGCGGTGCCGGTCACGACCTGGACCTTGTTGGTCGGCAGGATGCGCACGGGGGCGGCGTCACAGCCGCCCGCGCCGTAGTTGAGCGATGCGAGCACGCGTGACGGCGCGAGGCCGCACATCTCGAAGTACGACGTCATGCCGACGCCGAGCAGGCGGGTC
>CAXRBC010000240.1:0-6721 GCA_964228515.1 Ilumatobacteraceae bacterium | reverse complement strand
CCGACCTGCTCCAGCGGGATGTCGACGGCGACGTCGACCTGCTTGGCGAGCAGCGCGTTGACGAGCGCCGTCTTGTCGGCGAAGGAGATGATGCGCACCTCGTCGAGGTACGCCTTCTCCGCCTGCCAGTGGTTGGCGAAGCGCGTGTGGACGCTCTCGCGACCAGGCGTGAAGCTCACGAGCTTGTACGCGCTGGTGCCGACGCGGTCCGCGTTGCTACGGAGCACGAAGCCCTCCGGCACGATGCCGTGGGTGTACACCGCGAGGTTGGAGCGGAACTCCACGTTCGGCGACTTGAGGGTGAATCGCACCGTGCGCGCGTCGACCGCGTTGACACCCGACGGGTCGAGGAACGTGCGCAGCGGCTTGCCCACCGACACGATCGACGGGTCGAGCAGTCGACGGTACGAGTAGACGACGTCCGCGGCGGTGAGCGTCTTGCCGTTGTGGAACTCGACGCCCTTCTTGAGGCGCACCGTGTACTCCGTCGCGCCCTTGTTCGTCACCTCCTCGGCGAGGCCGTACTCCGTGCTCGGCACGAAGTTCTCGTCGAACGCGAGGAGCTGCTCCCAGCCGGCGAGGCAGCGCGCCTGGTCGGCCTTCGCGACGATGTACTGCGGGTCCATCAGGTCGTTCGACCCGCCGACGATGCCGATGCGCAGCGTGCCACCCTTCTTGGGCGTGGCCGCCGCGACCGGCGCGGCGCCGAGACCGCCGGCAATGCCGACGCCGAGCGCTGCCGCGCCGGCGCCCTTGATCACCTCGCGGCGCGATACGCCGCCCGTCTGCAGATCCTTACCGTGAACTTCGTCCACGCTGGTTACCCCCTCTGTGGAGCCGCATCCGACGACCCCGTTGCCTGTGACGACGATAACACGCAGGGCGCCTGGCCCTCCGGGCCGCGCTCCGCGGGAGTTGACTGCCGCCTAGCGCGAGGGGTCCACCAGCACCCGGCCGCGCATCTCGCCCCGGAGGATGCGGTCGAGCTCCTCGGGCAGCCCGTCCAAGCCCACCGTGCGGGTCTCGATCGACTCCAGCCGGGCGGGCCGCAGCGGTCCCGCGATGCGATCCCAGGTGGCGCGGCGGGCATCGATCGGGGTCTGCACGCTGTCGATGCCCAGCAGGTTGACCCCGCGGAGGATGAACGGCATCACGGTCGTCGCGAGCCCCGCGCCGCCGGTGAGGCCGCTCGCAGCCACGGACGCGCCGTAGCGGCAGGTCCGCAACGCGTACGCCAGCGTCGCGCCGCCGACGCAGTCCACCACCCCCGCCCACGTCTCGCGCTCGAGGGGCTTGGGCGACTCCGCGGACGTCTCGGCGCGGTCCACGACGCGCGCGGCACCGAGCTCGATCAGCCAGGCGCGCGCGTCGGCCTTGCCCGTGCTCGCGACGACCTCGTGCCCGAGCCGTGCGAGCATCCCGACGGCGGTCGAGCCGACGCCGCCCGTCGCGCCGGTGACGAGTACCGGACCGTCCCCGGGCCGCAGGCCCGCCGCCTCGAGCGCCGCCACCGAGCGGGCGGCCGTGAAGCCCGCGGTGCCCACCAGCATCGCGGTACGCGCATCGAGGCCCGCGGGCATCGGCACCACCCATCCACCGGGCACCACGGCGTGCGACGCATACCCCCCGTGGTGCGCGACCCCGAGGTCGTACCCGTGCACGATCACGGCGTCGCCCTGCGCGATGCCCGCAACGTGCGACTCCTCGACCACGCCCGCCAGGTCCACGCCGGGCACCAGGGGGTCGATCCGGGCGACCCGGCCCTTCTCGCTCGCGGCCAGGCCGTCCTTGTAGTTGACGCCCGACCACTCGACGCGCACGCGCACCTCTCCGGCGGCCGGCGAGGGCAGGTCGATCCGCTCGACCCGCCGCGACCAGGCGTCGCCGACCCGGCCGACGAGGAGCGCGCGGGTCACGGGGGCACCATATCGGCGCCGGCGGATACCGTGACCGCCGATGGGGGCACGGTGAGCGGACGGCTGGACGGCCTGCGCGCACTCGTGACGGGCGGAGGCGCGGGCATCGGTCGCACCATCGCCGACGAGATGACGCGCGAGGGCGCTCGAGTCATGGTCGCCGACCTCGACGCGACGACCTCGCCCGACGTGATCGCCGACTGCGCCGACACCGCCGACGTCGACCGTGTCTTCGAGGTCGTGCGAGCGCGCCTCGGGGGCCTCGACGTGCTCGTCAACAACATGGGCGTGAAGGGCCCGACGGGCGCCGTCGAGGACTTGGACCCCGACGCCTACGACGAGTGCGTGCGGATCAACTTGGGGAGCGCGTTCCGCTGCACCCGGCGAGCCGTGCCGATGCTCGTCGAGCGCAGGGGGTCGATCGTGAACGTCTCGTCCACGGCGGGACAGTGGGGCTATCCCTACCGCTCGCCGTACGCCGCCGCCAAGTGGGGCGTGATCGGGCTCACCAAGACGTGGGCCATGGAGCTCGGCCCACGCGGCGTACGCGTCAACGCCATCTGCCCCGGCTCGGTCAACGGCCCGCGCATGGACCGCGTGATCGCCGACGAGTCGGCGGAGCGCGGCGTGCCGCCCGAGGTGCTCCGTGAGACCTATGCACGTCAGGCATCGCTGCGCTCCTTCGTCGACGCCATCGACGTCGCTCGCTCGGCGGTGTACCTCTCGTCGGACGACGCGCGATTCGTGAGCGGTCAGGTGCTGTTCGTCGACGGGCACACCGAGACCTCCCGCAGCTCCGACTGATGACGGCGTCGCTCCTCTACTACCGGTTCCCGGACGTCGACTGGGCCTACCGCGACCTCTGGCGCGCGGTCCGACGCCGGGCGCCGTGGCTCCCCGAGCACCTCACGCTCGACGGCGACCCCGACGCCCGCTGCCGCGAGCGCGACCTCGTGCTCGCGCAGACGTGCGGCTGGCCGCTCGTGAGCGACTACCGCGAGTCGGTGCGCGTCGTCGGGTCGTTCGTGCCCGCGATCCCCGAGGCCGCGGGTGCCACCTACCACGCGCTGCTCGTGGCGCGCAGGCCCGTCGCGCCGCGCGAGCTGCGCGGCGCGCGCGCCGCGGTCAACGCGTACCACTCGCTCTCGGGCTGGGTCAGCCTCCTGTGGGCCGTGCACGGTCCGGGTGCGCGCTGGGAGGGTGCGGTGCGCGAGACGGGCTCGCACCGCGAGAGCGTGCTCGCGCTCTCGCGCGGCGAGGCCGACGTGGCGTCCATCGACGCCGTCACGTGGCGGCACCTGCAACGCGTGGAGCCCGACGCCACGAGCCTGCTCACCGTCGTCGGTCACGGTCCCCGGGTGCCGACGCTGCCGCTCGTGACGCGGCGCGACCTGCCGGCGCGCGACCTCGCCGAGCTGCGCCGCGCGCTCACCGAGGCCGCCGCCGATCCCTCCATCGCCGCGGCGAACGCGGCGCTGTTCGTGGCGGGCTTCGCGGCGCGGGAGTTCGAGGACTACCTGCCGGTGCTCGGCGTCGCCCCGCGCGACCCGCGCACGCACGCCCCCGCGCTCGCGCTCGCCGCGACGGCGACGCCCGCGTCGTGAGCGACCCGGGCCTCGAGGCCGCCTACGCCCTCGGGTCCCCCGACGATCACCGGCGCCTCTACGCCCGCTGGGCGTCCACCTACGACGAGGACTTCGTCGAGGGCCGCCGCTACGTCTACCCCCGCACGGTCGCCGCGCACGTCGCCGCCGCGCTCGGCGCGGCGGGCGGGCGCGGCGCATCACCCGAGCCGGCGGCGCCAGCACCGACGACGGCCCCCCCGCGCGACGTCGCCGTCGGGTGCGGCACCGGCGCGCTCGCCGAGACGCTCGCCCTGCTGCGACCGGATGCCGACGTCGACGGGCTCGACATCTCGCCGGAGATGCTCGCGGTCGCGCGGGCGAAGCGCCGCCCCGACGGCACGCCGCTCTACCGCGAGCTGGTCGTCGCCGACCTCACCGCATCGCCCGGGGACGGACCGCTCGGGTCGCTCGCGGGTCGCTACGACGTGGTCGCGAGCGTCGGCACGTTCACCCACGGACATCTCGGGCCCGAGGTGCTCGCGACCGTCGCCGCGCTCGCGCGGCCGGGCGGGCGGCTGGTGATCGGGATCAACGAGGCGCACTTCGACGCGCACGGCTTCGGCGCCGCGCTCGACTCGCTCGTCGCGACGGGCATGCTGCGCGACGCGACGACGACGCGCGTATGGATCTACCTTCCGGCGCCGGCGTCTGCGCCCACCACTGCGCGCGGGACCGCACCCGCTGCCACGTCGGCTACCGCACCCGCCGACGACCACTCCGCCGACACCGCCCTCGTCCTCACCGCCGTACGCTCTCCCGCGTGATCCCCCGCTTCGGGCGCGACACCGCGCTCGTCCTCATCGACTGTCAGGTCGGCGTCGACGTGCTGCGCCACTGGGGCGGCCCCACCGGCCGCCGCAACAATCCCGACGCCGAGTCGCACATGCTGCGCCTCCTCGCCGGTTGGCGCGAGCGCGGGCTGCCCGTCGCCTTCACCCGCCACGACTCGCGCGAGGCGGCCTCGCCGCTCAAGCTCTCGCTGCCCACCGGCGCGCAGAAGCCGGGATTCGAGCCGCGCGACGGCGAGATCGTGGTGATCAAGGACGTCAACTCCGGCTTCGTCGGCACCTCGCTCGAGGTCGACCTGCGACGCCGCGGCATTCAGCGGCTCGTCGCGGTCGGATTCTTCACCAACTTCTGCGTCGAGACCACCGTGCGCATGGCGGGCAACCTCGGCTTCGACACCTACCTCGTCCCCGACGCCTGCGCGGCGAGCAACCGCATCGGCCCCGACGGCACCGACTACGACCCCGAGCTCGTGCACGCGATGACGGTGGCCAACCTGCACGGCGAGTTCTGCACCGCGATCTCGCCGGGCGACGCGCTCAGCCTGCTGGACGCGGACTCCCCCCGCCTGGATCGCCACCAGGGGAACGAGTAGGGCGCCCGCCACCACGCGCGAGCGCGGCGAGCGACGCCGCCAGCAGCGCCAGCGACACCCACTGGTTGAGACGTAGTCCGCCCGCGGCCTTGGCCGGGTCGATGCGAAGCCCCTCGATGAAGAACCGCATCGCGCAGTAGCCCGCGACGTAGACGAAGAAGATCCGCCCCGGCGCGAGCCGCACCCGGCGCTCGACGAGCAGCAGCAGCCCCGCGAGCGCAAGGCACCACAGCGACTCGTAGAGGAACGTCGGGTGGTACAGCGTGCCCGCCGCCGCGCCATCGGGCGCGTGCCGCGCATCGATCTCGAGCCCCCACGGCAGCGTGGTCGCGCGACCGTAGAGCTCCTGGTTGAACCAGTTGCCCCACCGGCCGATCGCCTGCGCCACCGGCAGGCCGGGCGTCGCGGCGGTCAGCGTCGCGAGCATCGGGAGCCCGCGTCGGCGCGCGACGATGAGCCCGACCACGACGCCGAGCGCGATACCGCCCCAGATGCCGAGCCCGCCGCGCCACACCTGCACGATCCTCAGCGGATGGTCGGCGAAGCGCTCCCAATCCGTCGCGACGTGGTAGAGCCTCCCGCCGACCACGCCCGCGGGCACGGCGATCATCGCGATCTGCGTCGCGTCCTCGCGCGTACCGACGCCGGCCCGCTCGAGGCGCCGGCCGGTGATGATCGTCGCGGCGATCGCGCCGAGCGCGATCATCATGCCGTAGGCGTTGAGCCGCAGCGGCCCGAGCTCGAGCGACCCGGTCCCCGGACTCGGGATCGCCGACACGACCGTCGCCCACGCGCGCACGCACCTAGTTTGGTCGGCCATGCCCCCCGAGGTGCGCCGCGCGCGCAACGCGCTGTGGGCGACGTTCGTGGTCATGGGCGTGGGCGCCATGTCCTGGACGCCGCGCATCCCCGAGATCAAGGACGCGCTCGGCCTCTCGAGCACCGGCCTCGGCGTCGTCCTCTTCCTCAACAGCACGGGCGCCCTCATCGGCGCCCACCAGTCGGGGCGCATCATCCACCGCCTCGGCACGCGCCGCACCGCCGCGCTCGGGGGTCTCGGGCTCATGGCCCCGACGGCCGGCATCGGCTTCGCGCCCGACGCCCCGACGCTCGTCGTGCTGCTCGCCGCGAGCTCGTTCGCCTACGCCGTGCTCGACGTCGCGGTCAACACGCAGGCGCTCGCGATCGAACGGCTCAGCGGCCGGCGGTACCTCTCGTCGTTCCACGGGTGCTGGAGCGTCGGCATGCTGATCGTCACCCTCTTCGGCGCCGCGGTGGCGCGCGTCACCTCACCCGGGACCAACCTGCTCGCCGTCGGCGTCGTCGGTGCGGCGCTGCACCTCGCGAGCGTGCGGCGGCTCCTCGACCCAGCGCATGACCGCCTGCCCGAGGACGCACCCGCGTCCCCGACGGGCCCGCCCACCGACACCGCGACCGGGCCCACCGCGACCGGGCCCACCGCGACCGGGCCCGCCACGCACCTCCCGCTGTTCGCCCGCGGCACGCTGCCGCTCGGGCTCCTCGGCGCCGGCATCGTGACGTGCCTCATCCCCGAGGCGAGCGTGGGCAACTGGGGCGCGCTCCTCCTCCCCGAGGCCCTCGACGCGCCACCCGGCACGAGCGCCTCGGTGCTCCTCTCGTTCGCCGTCGCGATGGCTGTGGGCCGACTCGTCGGCGACCGCCTGCTCGCCCGTGGCGCGGAGCGCACCGTGCGGGCGTGCGGACTCGGCGGCGCTGCGGGCCTCGCCGCGGGGCTCGTCGCCGCGCTCGCGCTCTCACCCGCGCGACCCACGGCCGCG
>CAXRBC010000239.1:0-6253 GCA_964228515.1 Ilumatobacteraceae bacterium | reverse complement strand
CCTCGTGCCCCACCCGCCGCTCTTCCGATCTGTGGCGTTCATCGTGCCGTGCCACCGCATCGTGGCGAGCGACGGCTCGCTCGGCCTCGACGATCGCCATACGGCGGCCCGCCCCGCGACGTCGAGGCCCGCGGTCGGCTCGTCGAGCAGCAGCACCTCGGCCTCGCGCGCGAGCACCTGCGCGAGGTGCACCCGCTGCTGCTGGCCGCCCGAGAGCTCACGTAGCGGTAGCGCCGCGTACGCGTCGGCACCGGTGCGGGCCATCGCAGCGTCGCGCGCGCGCCGGTCGGCGACGCCCTCGCGCCGCAGCAGACCGAGGTGCGCGTAGCGACCCATCGCCACCACGTCGCGGGCGCGCAGCGGGAGCGTGTGCGACGACGCGGGGTGCTGCGGCAGGTATGCCACGCGCCGGGCCGAGGCGCCGGGCGCGGCGCCGAGCACGCGCACCTCGCCGCCGAGCGGGGCGATCATGCCGGCGAGCGTCTTCAGCAGCGTCGACTTGCCCGAGCCGTTGGTGCCGATCAGGGCGACGAGCGCGCCGGGGGCCGCGGCGACGCGGACGTCGCGCACCACCACGTGGCGGCCGTACCCGACGTCGAGGCCGCGCGCCTCGATCGCCGCGCCGCCCGCACCGATGCCGGCGGCAGCCCCGCCGCCGCCCGGCTCAGTGCGCATGGCCGTGCACGTGCGGGTGGGGGAGCTCGTCGTGCGCCGCGCGCCGCCGCGCGATCGCGGTGAGCCCCGCGGCGAGCGCGAAGAGCGCGACGGCGACGAGCACGACGCTCGCGCCCGCTGCCAGGTCGAGGTGGTAGCTCGCGAGCAGCCCCGCCCATGAGGAGAACGCGCCGCACGCGGACGCCACGATCGTGACGGTCGAGACCCGCCTCGCCACGAGCGCGCCCGTGGCCGCGGGCGCGACGAGCATGCCGAGCACGAGCAGCGTGCCCACGGTGCGGAAGCTGGCGACGATCGTGAGACCGACCATCGCGAGCATCGACGCGAGGTGCACGCCCGGGCGGAACCCCGAGGTGCGCGCCAGGCCCTCGTCGACGCTCATGAGGAGGAATGGCCGCCGCCCCACCCAGCCGATCGCGCCCACCGCGACGAGGGCGGCGGCCTGCCACGCCAGGTCCCCCGCGCGCACGCCCAGCAGCTGACCGAAGAGCACGCGCGTGATGTCACCGACGAACGACTCGGAGCGCGACGTGATCATCACGCCGAGCGCGAGCATGCCGACGAACAGCAGGCCGATCGCGGTGTCCGACCCGAGCCGCGAGCGCCGCGTGATCGCGCCCACCCCGGCCATCATCAGCGCGGCGCTCGCGGCCGCGCCGAGCACCGGCGACGCGCCGAGCAGGATCGCCACGGCGATCCCGGGCAGCACGCCGTGCGCCATCGCGTCGCCGGCGAACGCGAGGCCGCGCAGCACGACGAACGTGCCGGCGATCGCGCAGGTCACCGACACGAGCACGCTCGCGCCCAGCGCGAGGCGCATGAACTCCTGTTCGACGAACGGCCCGATCAGCGCGTCCAGCACGTCGGCCCGCCCGGTGCTCAGCCGGCCAGCGCGTCGACGACGGTGCGCGCGAGCTCGAGCACGAAGTCACCGTACGTCGCCGCGGGGCCGAGCGCGTGCGTGCGCAACTCGACGAGGGGCACGCCCACGTCCGCGGCCACGCGCGCGGCGACCGCGCTCGGCGTGCCCGAGGCCGTGAAGATCGCGCGGACGCCGCGCGCCTCGGCGACCTCCCGCAGCGCGGCGACGTCCCTCGCCGTCGCCTCGGCCGTCGTGCTGAGGCCCGGGATCACCGCGCCGATCACCTCGCAGCCGTAGCGGTCGGCGAAGTAGCCGAGCTCGTCGTGACCCGTCACGAGCTCGCACGCGGGCAGCGCGCCCATCACGTCTGCCACCCGCTCGTCCAGCGCACCGAGCGACGCGACGAGGTCGTCGCCCGCGGCCGAGAGATCGACCCCGATGGCGGCGCCGATCACGTCGGCCATCGCGGGCACGGCCTCGGCGATCGTCGCGGGGCTGAGCCACAGGTGCGGATCGCCCGCGTCGTGCCCGTGCGCCTCGTCGTCGTGCCCGTGCGCCTCGTCGTCGTGACCGTCCCGCGACACGGGCTCGCGCACCGTCACGTGGTCGGCCACGTGCACCACCGGCACGCCCGACCCCTCGACCCGCGCGAGCACGTCCTCGAGGCCCTCCTCGAGACCGAGGCCGTTCGCCACCACGACGTCCGCCTCCGTCACTGCCTCGATGTCCCTCGCCGACGGCTCGTACGCGTGCGGGTCGGCCCCGTCGGGGATCACCGTCACCACCTCGGCGGCGCCGCCGACGAGCTCGCGCACCACCGCGCCCAGCACCGTGGTGGTGACGACGACGCGCGACGGCTGGGCCGCGGCGCTCGCGGTCGTCGGCGGGGCGTCGTCGAGCGCGGCGGGAGTCGTCGCTGCGCCGCACGCGGCGAGGGCGAGCGGCGCGACGGCGAGCAGTGCGACGCGTCGGATCTGCACGCGGTCACCCTACCGCTGGATGAGAATCATTCTCATTTTGGACGGCCCGCGGTCGACCGGTGACGGTGCCGGTGTGGCCGCCGCCTAGCCCGCGAGGGCGGCGGCGATGACGGACGTCAGCTCGTCCTTGGGGATCTCGCCGCTGCGGCGCAGCAGCACCGTGCCGTCCGCGTCGACGAGGGTGAAGAAGGGGAAGCCAGAGAGCCCGAAGGCCGTCGCCGCCGTGCGCTCGCCGGAGTCGGCGATCACGGGCCAGAGCGCGGGCCAGCCCTCCCGCGCGAGCCACTCGGAGGGCGGGAAGTTGGGCGATGACGGGTCGCTCGACGTCGCGACGGCGATCACGTCGAGGCCGGCGGGCACCTCGCCCGAGGCGTACCAGTCGACGAGCACGGGCACCTCGCGCTGGCAGTGCGGGCACCAGTGGGCGAGGAAGACGATGAGCGTCGGCGCGCCGGGCGCGGTCGTCACGGCGTTGCCCGTGAAGCCCTTGCCCTCGATGACGGGCGCCGGGGTGCCGACGGCCGGGTCGTCGCCCCCGTCCTGCAGCTCGGGCAGCGTGTCGCCGACGATCGTCACGTCCTGGTACTCCGCGATGCCCGCGGGGGTCTCCTCGCCGCCCGAGGTGACCGCGACGGCGACGATGCCGGCGATCGCGACGAGTGCCACGGCGACGCCGACGATCCACACGGTGGCGCCGGAGTTGCCGCGCGCCGAGGTGCCGGCGGCCGCGCCGCGCGCGGCGCCCTTGCCCGAGGGGGTGCGTGTGGTGTCGCTCATGGTCGGGGTGCGGGGCGAAGTGTAACGAGGGCGATCGTCGCCGCGAACGCGGTCCACGCCATGAACGCGAGCGTCATGAACCCGAACGTCGAGAAGTACGGCACCGTGCACGGCACCGTCGGGTCGCACGATCCCGAGTCGAGGTCGGGGAAGCGCTCGAGGAACCAGTGGTATGTCGACACGCCTGCGCCGACGAGCGCCACGGGCACGGCGGCTTTCCACGCCCAGGCCCAGCGCCGCACCGCGGCCGCGACGAGGAAGACCGCGAGCGGGTACATCGCCGCGCGCTGCCACCAGCACAGCCGGCACGGTCGGTAGCCGGCGATCTCGGAGAAGTAGAGACTCCCGAGCATCGCGGTCGTCGTGATGACCGCGGCGAGGGGCAGCGCGAGCGGGCGCACCTGGTCCAGCAGCGCGCGCGCCCCCGCGAGCCGCGCGACGGGCACCGCGATCGCGACGCCGAGTGCGCCGAGGCTCAGCAACGCGAAGAACAACTGGAACGTCTCGGGCGTCACGCATCGCCACGCTACCGAGGGCCCCGCGGGCAGAATGGAGCCGTGCCCTCCCTCTCGCAGCGCCTGCACGACGACCTCACCGCGGCGATGCGCGCGCGCGACGAGGTGACGACCTCGACGCTGCGCATGGCGATCGCGGCGCTCAAGACGGCGTCGGTCGCCGGCGACGAGGCAGTCGTGCTGAGCGACGACCAGGTCGTCGCGGTGCTGCGCGGCGAGGCCAAGAAGCGCGCGGAGGCCGCCGACATCTACCGCGACGCGGGTCGTGCCGACGCCGAGGCCTCGGAGCGGGCCGAGCTCGCGGTGCTCGAGCGGTACCTGCCCGCCGCGCTCGACGAGTCGGCGCTGCGCGAGATCGTCGCCGCCGAGGTCGCCGCCGCGGCCGCAGCAGGCGCGACCGGACCCAAGGCGATGGGCCAGGTCGTCAAGGCCGTGCGCGCGAGGGTCGGCGCCGGCGCGGACGGCGCGGTCATCGCGGCACTGGTCAAGGCCGCGCTCGCGGGCTGACGCCCGCTCGCGCGTCCGTCGGCGCGCGCGGGCCACCAACGGCGCGGGTCCCGCGATTGACAGCCCGTCGGGGCCACCGATACGGTGACGACCGAGTTATCCACAACGACTCATGATCCTCGAGGGGGAATCGATGTCCGGAATGTTCACCCGCGGTCGCCGCAAGGTCGCCGCAGTCATCGCGATCGCGCTCGTCGCCTCGCTCAGCCAGGTCGGCGCCACGCAGGCCGCGGTGCCGTCCAAGCCCCGCGACGGGGGTGACATCACGGTCGGCATCTTCAACCAGGTGCTCACCACGTGCTACACGCCCAACGTGAGCAACTCGGGCCTCGGCGTGCTGAAGACCGTGTTCGAGGGTCTCGTCGAGCAGAAGTCCGACGGCACGATGGTGCCGTTCCTCGCCGAGTCCTACTCGGCCAGCGCGGACTACAAGACGTGGACGGTCAAGCTCCGCCCCAACATCAAGTTCCACTCTGGCGAGGCGCTCGACGCCAAGGCCGCGGCGCTCAACATGAACACGCAGACGGGCTACACCTACCTCAGCAACCCGGGTGCCTACCTGCACACCGCCGGCTCGGCGATCCCCTTCACGGCCAACCTCAAGGCGGTGCGGGTGCTCGACACCCTGACGTTCGCCATGGACCTGTACACCCCGCAGGTCGACTGGATGGAGACGGTGTACGCCTCCGGCCGCTTCTACATGCGCGCCCCGAGCGACATCGCCAATCAGACGCAGTGCGCCACCAAGGGTCAGGGCACCGGCCCGTTCAAGTTCGAGAAGTACTCCGCGACCGAGATCAAGGTCGTGAAGAACCCGAACTACTGGCGCCGTGACAAGGACGGCAACCCGCTGCCCTATCTCAACTCGATCACGTTCAAGTACGTGAACGAGGCCTCGCAGCGCGTCAACGGTCTCAAGTCGGGCTCGCTCGACGCCGCCCAGTTCACGGGCGCCGGCGAGGTCAAGCAGATCCTCGCGGTCAAGGGCAACAAGAACCTGGGCTACATCGAGAGCCCGGACGACTTCTACCCGGTCGTGTGGCTCAACCAGGCGATCGCGCCGTTCAACAACGCGAACGCCCGCCTGGCCGTGGCCCACGCGTGGGACGCCGAGGCGTACTACAAGGCCCGGTCGTGCGTGAAGGGCAACTGCCTCGGCAGCGCCCCGAACAGCATCGTGAGCTCGCGCAACGTGATGCACAACAAGGCCGGCTACATCAAGACCAACATCGCCAAGTCCAAGGAGTACGCCGCGGCGTACAAGGCCGAGACCGGCAAGGACCTGACCTTCACGATCCCGGCCGACACCTCGGCCGAGTCGCAGGCCAACGCCAAGGCGACGCAGCAGATCTTCAAGAAGGCGGGCATCACCACGACCCTCCTGATCGAGGACACCGCGACGCAGGTGGCCAAGGCCTTCCCGAGCACGGCGGAGATCGCCAAGGGCAACCTCAACCCGTACCCCTTCTACGGCGTGCTGCTGTTCGAGGGTCGCGGGACGACGTTCACCCTGCCGTTCCTCCAGACCAACGTCTTCCTCGAGCCCGGCAACGGCAAGCTCGCGCTCACGCGCGCACTGCTGGCGCTCGGCGCGGGGCTCAACGTCGGCCGCACGGCGGACGCCGAGCTCAGCAAGTTGGTCTGGGACGCCAAGCAGGACGTGACCGCGGGTCGCACCGCCAAGCTCAAGGCCGTGACCAAGTACGTGCAGGAGAAGGCCTACGTGCTCGCCCTGCCGACGCAGGTGTACGGCTTCGGATTCAGCAGCAAGCTGAAGGGCTTCGACAAGTTCACGCTCGCCTCGGGCGGTCAGGGCCGCGCCATGACCAACGCGGGCATCAACTGGACCGGGGTCTATCTCGAGAAGTGACCTCACGGTCGCACTCGTAACACCCTTCGAAGTGGGGGGCGGCGCGCAGGCGCCGCCCCCCCCGCGC
>CAXRBC010000238.1:0-3588 GCA_964228515.1 Ilumatobacteraceae bacterium | reverse complement strand
AAGAAGGTGCTCAAGGAGATCCGCACCCGCGGCGACATCATCCTCTTCATCGACGAGATCCACACGCTGGTGGGCGCCGGCGCGGCCGAGGGCGCGATCGATGCGGCCTCGATCCTCAAGCCGATGCTCGCCCGCGGCGAGCTCCAGACCATCGGCGCGACGACCCTGGACGAGTTCCGCAAGCACTTCGAGAAGGACTCGGCGCTCGAGCGCCGCTTCCAGCCGGTCAAGGTCGACGAGCCCTCGGGCGCCCACACCATCGAGATCCTCAAGGGCATCCGCGACAAGTACGAGTCGCACCACCGCGTCACGATCACCGATCAGGCGCTCGTCTCCGCGGCCAACCTCGCCGACCGCTACATCTCCGACCGCCACCTGCCCGACAAGGCGATCGACCTCATCGACGAGGCCGGCAGTCGCCTGCGCATCAAGCGCATGGCGACGCCCCCCGACGTGAAGGAGCTGGAGAACAAGATCAAGGACGTCCAGGACGCCAAGAAGAAGGCGGTCGAGGAGCAGCGCTTCGAGGAGGCCGGCCGCCTCCGCGACCAGGAGCGCGCGCTGCTCGAGGAGCTCGCCGCCAAGCAGGCCGACATGAAGGCCGCGGGTACCGACCTCTTCGACGAGGTCGACGAGGAGGCCATCGCCGAGGTGCTCAGCATCTGGACCGGCATCCCCGTCTACAAGCTCACCGAAGAGGAGACCGCCAAGCTCCTCAACATGGAGGCAGTGCTCCACAAGCGCATCATCGGCCAGCAGGACGCGATCAAGGCCGTCAGCCAGAGCATCCGCCGCACGCGCGCGGGCCTCAAGGACCCGAAGCGCCCGAGCGGCTCGTTCATCTTCCTCGGCCCCACCGGCGTCGGCAAGACCGAGCTCGCCAAGACCCTCGCCGAATTCCTCTTCGGCGACGAGGACGCGCTGATCGCGCTCGACATGAGCGAGTACATGGAGAAGCACACGGTGAGCCGCCTCGTCGGCTCGCCGCCCGGCTACGTCGGATACGAGGAGGGCGGCCAGCTCACCGAGGCGGTCCGCCGCAAGCCGTTCTCCGTCGTGCTCTTCGACGAGATCGAGAAGGCGCACCCCGACGTGTTCAACACGCTGCTCCAGATCCTCGAGGAGGGCCGCCTCACCGACGCGCAGGGCCGCAGCACCGACTTCCGCAACACCGTGCTGATCATGACGTCCAACCTCGGCACCCAGGACCTGCGCAAGGCCAACGTCGGCTTCGGCAAGCAGGACGAGGCGCTCTCCTACGCCCGCATGCGCGAGAAGGTCAACGAGGCGCTCAAGGTCCACTTCAAGCCCGAGTTCCTCAACCGCATCGACGAGGTCATCGTCTTCCACGAGCTCTCGCGCGACGAGGTCATGGCGATGGTCGACCTCATGAGCAAGCGCCTCGTCAGTCAGCTCGAGGGCCTCGGCATCGGGCTCGAGCTCACCCAGGCGGCCAAGGAGTTGCTCGCCACCCGCGGCTACGACCCGCAGCTGGGCGCCCGCCCGCTGCGCCGAGCGCTGCAGCGCCTCGTCGAGGACCCGCTGTCGGAGAAGTTGCTGCACAAGCAGTTCCGCGCCGGCGAGATCGTCGTCGTCGGCGTCGAGGACGACCCCGACGCGCCCGGCACGCAGCGCATGACGTTCTCCGCCGTCGAGGGCTTCCAGCCGCCGGCGGCCGTCGAGCTCGCGGGTGCGGGCGACGCCGGCACCGCCACGCCGGACTGACCCCATGCGGTCAATGCCGCGCGCGATGCGCGCGGTGCGCACGGGTCTCGCCGCCTGCGCCTCGATCGTCGCGCTGTCGGCCTGCCCGGTCGCCACGACCGTGACGCTGGACGTGCGCGAGGACGGCGCGGGCTCGGTGACGCTGGTCGCGACCGCGAGCCCCGAGGTGCTCTCCGCCGAGCCCGGCCTCGTCGACGCGCTCGCGATCGACGACATCCGCGCCGCGGGCTGGGAGGTGACCGGCCCCGAGGCGACGGTCGACGGCGGACTGCGCCTCACGCTGCGCCACGAGTTCGACACGCCCGAGCAGGCCACCGCGCTGCTCGCGCAACTGGGCGGCCCCGCCGGCCCCTACACCGACCTGCGACTCGCGCGCACCGGGTCGGAGACCGACGCCACCTTCACGCTCGACGGCACGCTGCACCTCGACGGAGGTCTCGCGGCGCTCGCGGACGCCGAGGCGATCGAGACGCTCGGGGCGGTGCCGCTCGCGCTGCCGCTCGCCCGCGCCGGTGTCGACCCGGCGGCCGCGCTGCGGATGGAACTGGTCGCCACGCTGCCCGGGAGCGTCGATCGCACGAGCGGCGAGCGCGAAGGCGCGACGCTGCGGTGGACGGTGCCGACCGACGGCTCGGCGATCGACCTCGTGACGCGCAGCCGCCACTCGGCGCTCGGCACCGTGGTGGCGCGCTGGGTCGCTCGGGGGATCTGGGCGCTCGCGGCCCTCTGGATCGTGGCCGGCCTCGCGCTCGTCGCACGCCGGGCCGCGGCAGGTCGCCGCACACCGACGCCCTAGCGTCGGCGCCCATGGCCCGACTCCGCACCGTCTGGCGCTGCGGGGACTGCGGTGCCGCGCACCCGAAGTGGGGCGGCCGCTGCACGTCGTGCGGCGCCTGGAACTCGCTGGTCGAGGACGTCGAGGGCGACGAGCCCGCCGCGCAAGCGTCGCTGGCGCGGGGCATCGCGCTGGTGCCGCCGGGCGAGCCGCGTCCGATCGACGCCGTGGACCCGCTCGAGGCGGCCGCGACCCCGAGCGGCATCGACGAGCTCGACCGAGTGCTCGGCGGCGGGCTCGTGCCGGGGTCGGTGACGCTGCTCGGCGGTGAGCCCGGCATCGGCACGTCCACGCTGCTGCTCCAGTTGCTGCACGCCTGGCCCGGGCGGTCGCTCTACGTGACGGCCGAGGAGAGCGCCCAGCAGGTGCGCCTGCGCGCGTCCCGCCTCGGCGCGCTGCGGCCCGAGCTCTGGCTCGTGGCCGAGCTCTCGCTCCCCCGCATCGTCGCGGCGCTCGACGACGTGAAGCCCGAGCTCGTGGTGATCGACAGCATCCAGGCCATCGCCGACCCCGACCTGTCGTCCGCGCCGGGCTCCGTGTCGCAGGTGCGCGGCTGCGCGCACCGGCTCGTGCAGGAGGCCAAGGCGCGGGGCATCCCCGTCGTGATCGTCGGCCACGTGACCAAGGACGGCGGCCTCGCAGGCCCGCGCGTGCTCGAGCACGTGGTCGACACCGTCCTCGCCTTCGAGGGCGACCGACATCATGCGTTGCGCATGCTGCGGGCGGCCAAGCACCGATTCGGCTCCACGAGCGAGCTCGGCCTGTTCGAGATGACGGAGGCGGGGCTCCGCGCCGTGCCGGATGCGAGCTCGCTGTTCCTCTCCGACCGACGCGCGGGGGCGCCGGGGTCGGTGGTGGTCCCGACCATCGAGGGTCAGCGTCCCCTCCTCGTCGAGGTGCAGGCGCTCACGACGCCCACCTCGGGCGCGATGCCGCGCCGCTCGGCCCAGGGCGTGGACGCGGGGCGTCTCGCGATGCTCCTCGCGGTGCTCGAGCGCCGGGCGGGCATCGGGCTCTCCAACCACGAG
>CAXRBC010000237.1:0-3846 GCA_964228515.1 Ilumatobacteraceae bacterium | reverse complement strand
GACGCTGCGCGCCGGCACTTTGAAGTCTCGTACGAGCGCTTTCACGTCGCCGAGTATCGGGCGAACCGCGTGTCGGGGTTCGTCAAGACGCAGGACAGTTGGCACGATGTCGACCTGCGCGACTTTCCCGAAGGAGCGCGTCGGCGCGTCGTGCTCTACAACATCAACTTGCGATAGCAGTCACTCTTCGGTGGCGGCTGGGAGCTCGAGGTCCCAGCGATCGCGGCAGTCGGCGCAGCGGTAGCTGACGACGTCGCCCGCGAGCCACGCGCCGTCCTCGCGAGGCGGCGTGAGGAGGTGCGCGGTGCCGCCGCAGTCGACGCACACGATGGTGGGCTCAGGTGGGAGCGCGGCGTCGGAGGGAAGCGCGGCGTCGGGTGGGACGGCTGCAGGGTCGGGCGCGGGCACGTGGACAGTGTGGCCCCCGTAGCGTGGAGTCGTGCGCGTGGTCGCGGGCGAGCTCCGGGGCCGGCGCATCGAGTCGCCCGAGGGGCGGGGCGTGCGCCCCACGATGGACAAGGCCCGGCAGGCGACGTTCAACGCGCTCGGGAGCCTCGGGCTCGTGGCGGGCGCGCGCATGGCGGACTGCTTCGCGGGGACGGGCGCGCTCGGGATCGAGGCGATCTCGCGCGGAGCGGCCCACGTGACCTTCATCGAGCGGGAGCGCGCGATGCTGGAGGTGCTGCACCGCAACCTCGCGGCGCTCGGCATCGCCGACCGCGCCACCGTGCTGCGCGGGGATGCCGTCGCGCACGTGCGGGGGCTGCGCGACGTGGACGTCGTGCTCGCGGACCCGCCGTACGAGTACGACGACTGGGCGGGGCTGCTCGATGCGGTGCCCACGGCGTTTGTGGTGGCCGAGAGCGACCGTGAGGTCCAGGCGCCCGAGGGCTGGGAGACCGTGCGCGCGAAGCGGTACGGGCGCGCGTGGGTGACGTTCCTGCGGCGGATCGGCGGCGGCGCCGAGGGCGGTCGGGTCGGCGGCGGCGGGGGCGCGGGGGCGGTACCGTGACGGCGATGGCGACGCCCGGGGCGCTGACGGCGCTGGTACCCGGGAGCTTCGACCCCATCCACCTCGGCCACGTGGACGTGATCGACCAGGCCTCGCGGCTGTTCGCCGCGGTCAAGGTGGCCGTGATGCACAACCCCGCGAAGCCCTCGGGCACCTTCGACCCGGAGGAGCGGGTGCGCCTCGCGACCGCGTCGCTCGCGCACCTGCCCAACGTGAGCGTGCACCTGCACGCCGGCCTCGCGATCCAGGCCGCGCGCGACCTCGGCGCGGACTGCATCGTGAAGGGGCTGCGCAGCGCCGCGGACTTCGACGTGGAGTCGCAGATGGCCCAGACCAACCGCGCGGCCGGCGGCCCGACGACCCTGCTCGTCGTCGCGTCACCCGCGTACCAGCACGTCGCCAGCAGGTACGTGCGGGAGATCGCCCACTACGGTGGGGACGTCTCGTCGTTCGTGCCGTCGATCGTGGCGGACGCGCTGAGGGGACGAGCGAGGGGGACATGAGCACCGACCAGACACAGGACTTCGAGCAGTACGACCGGGTGGCCGACTCGTACGACGGCGAGACGGTGCCGGTGAACCTCGGGGACACCGAGTCGTTCCTCGACCGGGCCGTCGAGATGATCGAGGGCGCCGGCAAGGCCGCCATGTCGAGTGCCATCAAGGTCGACCGCGTCGAGCTCGTGAACGTGCTGCGCGACGCGATCGACTCGCTGCCCATCGAGATCCGCGAGGCGAAGTGGATGCTCAAGGAGCGCGCCGACTTCGTCGCGCAGACGCAGCGCGAGGCCGACGAGATCCTCGCCGCCGCGCGGCGCGAGGCGGAGCGGCTCGTACAGCGCACCGAGGTCGTGCGCGCTGCGGAGGCGCGGGCCCGCGAGGTGCTGCAGTCGGCCGACGAGCGCTCGAAGCGCATGAAGATGGAGACGGAGGACTTCCTCGACAGGCGCCTCGGGAGCTTCGAGGTGCTGCTCGACCGCGTGACGCGTCAGGTGGCCGAGGGCCGGCACCGACTCTCGATCATCTCGCAGGAGCCCGCCGAGGAGAAGCCCGAGGTCGCGGCGTCGGACGACGCATCCGCCGAGCTCTTCGACGTCGAGGCGGCCGAGGAGGATGCCGGGGACGACCGGCAGTACTGAGTGACGGCGCTCGTCGTCAACGTCGCGGAGCTGATGCGCCGCGCCGGCACGGTGCGGGAGATCCTGAGGGACGTGCCCGCGGAGGACGTCGGCTTCGATGACCCGCGCGTCGACGCGTCGCGGCCGGTGTCGCTCGACATCGAGGTCGAGTCGCTGACCGACGGCGTGATCGTGCAGGGCCGGCTCGGCGTCGGCTGGCGAGGGGAGTGCCGCCGGTGCCTCGCGCCGATCGTCACGACCGCGGACGTCGAGGTGGACGAGATGTACCAGCGCCAGCCGACGAATCCGGACGCCTACCGTCTCGAGGGCGACCAGCTGGACCTGCGCCAGATGGTGCGGGACACGCTGCTGCTCGCGGTGCCCGACGCGCCGCTGTGCCGGCCCGACTGCCGCGGGCTCTGCCCGCGCTGCGGTGCGGACCTCAACGCGGGCCCGTGCGGGTGTGGGACCGCGGAGCCCGACCGCTAGCCTGACGGGGCCATGGCGGTCCCAAAGAAGAAGAAGTCGAAGGCGCGCGGTCGCGCCCACCAGGCCGCCGCGTGGCGCCTGCGCGCGCCGCACGCGAGCGCGTGCCCGCGCTGCGGCTCGGCGAAGCGGCCGCACGTGGTCTGCGGAGTCTGCGGCTGGTACAAGGGCCGCGTCGCCGTCAACGTCGACACGCGCTAGTGCTCCCCGTCGCCGTCGACGCACTGGGCGGCGACAAGGCGCCCGAGGAGATCGTCGCCGGCGCGCATGATGCCGCCGCGGCCGGCATCGCCGTGGCCCTCGTGGGTCCGGCGGACCTGGCCGGGCGGGGCGAACTGCCGCTGATCGAGGCCACCGAGGTCATCGCCATGGACGACGACCCCGCGGGGGCCGTGCGCACCAAGAAGGACTCGACCCTCGTGAGGGCCGCCGAGGCCGTGCGCGACGGGCGCGCCTGCGCGATGATCTCGGCGGGCAACACCGGGGCCACCATGGCCTCGGCCTTGCTGCGCATGGGCCGCATCGAGGGCGTGAAGCGGCCCGCCATCGCGACGCCGATCCCCGTGCCCGGCTCGACGCCGACCGTCCTGCTCGACGCGGGCGCCAACGCCGAGGTGGAGGCCGGGTGGCTCGTGCAGTTCGCCCTCATGGGCTCCGTGTACGCGCGGCAGCGCTACGGCATCGAGCGCCCCAAGGTCGGGCTGCTGTCGGTCGGCGAGGAGCCGGGCAAGGGCGACTCGCTGCGCAAGGAGGCCTTCGGCCTGATGGAGGCCGCCGGCGCCGCCGGCGCCTTCCACTTCATCGGCAACGTCGAGGGCCGCGACATCATCACCGACCGCGTGGACGTCGTCGTGACCGACGGCTTCACCGGCAACGTCGCGCTGAAGACGCTCGAGGGATCGATGAAGGCGATCGTCAAGGCGCTCTTCGCCGTGCTCGGCAGGCCCGAGTACAAGTCGGCGGCGGACGCGCTGATGCCCGGGATGCTCGAGCTCTACGGCACGTTCGACCCCGAGTCGACGGGCGGTGCGATCCTGCTCGGCGTCGATGGTGTGTGCATCATCTCGCATGGGTCGTCGTCGCGTCGCGCGATGCTCAACGGCATCCGCGTCGCCAAGGAGATGGTCGAGGCCGACATGGTCGGGCGCATCCGCGAGGCGGTGGCAGCGCACCCGCTCGCACGCTGAGGCGACGCGTGGCGCACGACGAGCACGACGGCGTCGACGTCGCG
>CAXRBC010000236.1:0-9249 GCA_964228515.1 Ilumatobacteraceae bacterium | reverse complement strand
CTCGGCGGTGTCGTCGGATGTTCGCGCGCGGTCACCAACAACGGTTGGCGCAATCACACCGACCAGGTCGGCCAGACCGGCACGCGCATCGCACCCGACATCTACATCGCGTGCGGCATCTCGGGTGCCATCCAGCACTGGGTGGGCGCGATGGCGTCGAAGCACATCATCGCGATCAACACCGATCCACAAGCGAACATGGTCACGAAGGCCGGCTATGCCGTGATCGGCGACCTGCACAAGGTCGTGCCCGCCATCTCCGCGGAGATCCGCCGCCGCCGAGGCTGAGCCGACGGCGCGTCGGCACGGACGGGCCGACGCGCGGGCTCGCCAACTAGCGTCTCGGCGATGACCGACGCGAGCACGGCGGCACCCGAGACGCGCCGCAGGGGCCGCGCCCGCACGTCGGGCTCGGGGGACCGCCTGCCGGAGCAGCCGCCGTTCCGCCAGCCGCGCATGCGCTACCAGCCGACGCGCGTGGTCTCGGAGGACGAGCTCGAGGCGATCCACCTCGCCTCGCTGCACATCCTGAGGGACATCGGCATGGACTTCCTCGAGCCCACGGCGCGGGGGATGCTGGCGGCGGCCGGTGCCGACGTCGACCCCGACTCGGCGCGCGTGCGCTTCGACCCCGACATGGTCCTCGAGCGCATCCGGACCTGTCCGTCGGAGTTCACCATGCACGCGCGCAATCCCGCGCACGACCTGCGCATCGGCGGCGACTGGATCGCGTTCGGTTCGGTCGGGTCCCCGCCCAACTACGTGGACCTCGACGGCGTGCGCCACATCGGCGACCGGGCCGGGTACCGCGACTTCCTGCGCCTCGCCCAGATGTTCAACGTCGTGCACTACTTCACCGGCTACCCCGTCGAGCCGACGGACCTCCACCCGTCGGTGCGCCACCTCGAGGCGTGCCACGACGCGCTCGTCATGACGGACAAGGTGCCCTTCGCCTACAGCCTCGGCGCGCAGCGCAACCGCGACGTGCTCGAGATGATCCGCATCGCGCGGGGCATCTCCGAGGCCCAGGTGGACGAGCAGCCCTCGATCTTCTCGATCATCAACTCCTCGTCGCCGCTGCGACTCGACACGCCGATGCTCCAGGGCATCATCGAGTTCTCGTCGCGCAACCAGATCATCTGCATCACCCCGTTCACGCTCGCGGGCGCGATGGCGCCGGTCACGCTCGCGGGAGCCCTCGCGCAGCAGAACGCCGAGGCCCTCGCGGGCATGGTGATGACGCAGGTCGTGCGGCCCGGGGCCCCCGTCGTCTACGGCGGCTTCACGAGCAACGTCGACATGCAGTCGGGTGCGCCGGCCTTCGGCACCCCCGAGTACATGCGCACGGCGATGATCGGCGGACAGCTGGCGCGCCGCTACAAGGTGCCCTACCGCTCGTCCAACGTCTGCGCCGCCAACGCGATCGATGCGCAGGCCGCCTACGAGAGCGTCTTCAGCATCTGGGGCGCGGTGATGGGCGGGGTCAACATGATGATGCACGGCACGGGCTGGATGGAGGGCGGCCTCCACGCCTCGCTCGAGAAGTTCGTGCTCGACGCCGACCTGCTCGGGATGGTCTCGGCGTTCCTCGAGCCCGTGGTAGTCGACGAGGCGACGCTCGCCCACGACGCGATCAAGGAGGTGGGTCCCGGCGGGCACTTCTTCGGCACGCAGCACACCCAGGACCGCTTCCGCACCGCGTTCTACAAGCCCATGATCTCCGACTGGCGCAACTGGGAGACCTGGGTCGAGGCCGGTCGCCCGGAGGCCAAGGGCCGCGCCAACCAGCTGGCACGCCGTTTCCTCGCCGCGTACGAGCAGCCGCCCATGGAGCCCGAGCGCCGCGAGGAGCTCGACGCCTTCCTCGCGCGACGAGTCGCCGAGGGCGGGGTGCCCACGGACTACTAGGACCTCACGGAAGGACAGGGGGAAGGAAACGATGAAGACATCTGCGCGCGTCGTGGTGATCGGCGGTGGCGTGGTCGGGGCCTCGGTGCTCTACCACCTGACCAAGGAGGGCTGGGGGGACGTCGTGCTCCTCGAGCGCAAGGAGCTCACCGCGGGCAGCACGTGGCACGCGGCCGGCGGCATGCACACGCTCAACGGCGACCCCAACGTGGCGCGCCTGCAGCAGTACACGGTCAGCCTCTACAAGCAGATCGAGAAGGAGTCGGGCCAGGCCTGCGGCATCCACCTGCCGGGCGGCCTGCAGCTGGCCGACACCCCCGAGCGACTCGACTGGCTCAAGATGGCGATGGCCCGCGGGCGCTACCTGGGCATGCACATGGAGATGCTCTCGATGAAGGAGGCCAAGGAGCTCAACCCGCTGCTCGAGGAGCGCTTCTTCGTCGGTGCGCTCTTCGACGAGGACGAGGGCAGCGTCGATCCGTACGGCGTCACGCACGCCTACGCCATCTGCGCGCGCAACCGCGGCGCCGAGGTCTACACCAACACGTGGGCGACCGCGCTGCGCCAGCGGCCCGACGGCACGTGGGACGTCGAGACGGACAAGGGCTCGATCCACGCCGAGCACGTGGTCAATGCGGGTGGCCTCTGGGCGCGCGAGGTGGGCCGCATGGCCGGACTCGAGCTGCCCGTGCTCGCGATGGAGCACCACTACCTCATGACCGAGCCGATGGACGAGGTCATCGCGTACAACAAGGAGCGCGGTCGCGAGCTGCCCCACATGATCGACTTCGCGGGAGAGATCTACGCCCGCCAGGAGGGCCAGAGCATCCTCCTCGGCACCTACGAGCAGTCCAACCGCCCGTGGTCGCCCAAGGAGACCCCGTGGGACTTCGTCTTCCAGCTGCTCCCCCACGACCTCGAGCGCATCGCACCCGAGCTCGCACGCGGCTTCGAGCACTTCCCCGCCGTCGGGCGCGCCGGCATCAAGAAGTTCGTCAACGGACCCTTCACCTTCAGCCCCGACGGCAACCCGCTGGTGGGCCCGATCAAGGGCATGCGCGGCATGTGGACCGCCTGCGCGGTGATGGCGGGCCTCAGCCAGGGCGGCGGCGTCGGCCTCTCACTCGCCAACTGGATGGTGCACGGCGACCCGGGCGCCGACATCTGGGGGATGGACGTCGCGCGCTACGGCGACTGGGCGACGCTCGCCTACACCAACGCCAAGGTGCGGGAGAACTACTCGCGTCGCTTCCGCATCACGTTCCCCAACGAGGAGCTCCCCGCGGCCCGCCCGCTCCACACGACCCCCATCCACGACCGCCTCACGGCGCACAACGCGGTGTGGGGCGCGGGCTTCGGCCTCGAGCATCCCCTCTGGTTCCAGCGGCCCGGCGCCGAGCCCCGCGAGGACGTGACGTTCCGCCGCTCCAACGCGTTCCCGATCGTCGCGGAGGAGAGCCGCGCCGTGCGCGAGCGCGTCGGGTTCTCCGAGGCGTCCAACTTCGCCAAGTACCGCGTGAGCGGGCCCGGGGCGTCCGAGTGGCTGCAGGGGCTCTTCACCGCACGCCTCCCGCAGATGCACCGCACGATCCTCACGGGCATGCTCAACCCGAAGGGCCGCATCGAGGGCGAGTTCTCCGTGTCCCGCGTCGGCGACGACGAGTTCTACGTGTTCGGCTCGCAGGCCGCCGAGGTGCACCATCCGCGATGGTTCCTCTCGCACCTGCCGGCAGGCTCGCCGATCCGCTTCGAGGTCCTCGGGCTGTCGATGGTGGGGCTCACCGTGGCGGGCCCACGCTCCCGAGACGTGCTGCAGAAGGTCGCGGGGTGCTCGCTCGCGACGGCCGACTTCCCGTTCATGAGCTTCCGCCGGGAGCACCTCGGCATGGCGCCCGTCTGGCTCTCGCGCATGACCTACCCGGGCGACCTCGGCTACGAGATGTGGATGGCACCCGAGTACCAGCGCTACCTGTTCGACCTGATCTGGGACGCCGGCCGCGAGTACGACATGCGGCTCTTCGGCTACCGCGCGCTCATCACGATGCGCCTCGAGAAGAACTTCGGCACGTGGTACCGCGAGTACCGACCGATCTACACCCCGCTCGAGGCGGGCATGGACCGTGCACTGAAGTTCGACCACGAGTTCGTCGGTCGCGCCGCCGTCGAAAAGGAGAAGGCCGACGGGGGCCCCGCGCGACGCCTCGTCACGTTCCGCGTCGACGTGGACCCCGACGAGCCGGCCGACGTGATCGGCGACGAGCCCGTCTGGCACGACGGCACGGTCGTGGGCTGGGTCACCAGCGGCGGCTACGCCCATTACTCCGCCGCGTCGCTCGCGATGGGCTACGTGCCGACGGCGCTCGCGCGCGAGGGCACCACGGGCTTCGAGATCGAGATCATCGGCAAGCGCAGGCCGGCGCACCTGCAGCTCGAGCCGATCCTCGACCCGAGCGGCTCCCGGATGCGGGCCTAGGAAGGGTCGGATCCCGCCGCCGCACCCGCGGCGCGGGCCGGGCCGGAGGGGGCGTCGGCGTACCACGCGGTCTCGACGTACCGCGGCGTGCGCCACGCGTCGAGGTCCTCGAACTTGCAGAGGCTCGGCTCGGGTCCGAGCGTCACGGGCGATCCGCCGCGGATCGCCCACTCCCCTCGGGCCGACGTACCGCGCACGTAGCTCGAGATCATGAAGGCCCGGTCCCGCGTCGAGTGGTTGGGCAAGGAGCCGTGCACCGTGAGCAGACCCCAGATCACGGCGTCGCCGGGCTCGAGCTCGACGTCGACCACCTCGGACGGATCGATGCCGGCACCGCGGAGCTCGTCGTCCGACGTCAGGCCCTTCATGATCGGCGCGCCCTCGTCGGACAGGCCGAGGTAGCCGCGCAGGTGGCTGCGGGGCACCACGCGCAGGCAGCCGTTGTCCCTGGTGCAGCGGTCGATCGCGATGCCCACCGTCACCGTGTCGGCGACCACGTCGCCATAGGCCTCGCGCGCGTCGCGGAAGCGCAGGTCTTGGTGGAAGCGATAGCCGGTCAGGCCGGCGCCCGGCGGCTTCCAGTGGATCTGCTGCGCCACCTGCTTCACGTCGTCGCCGAGCAGCGGCGCGAGGACCGCGCCGATCTCGGGTCGCGAGCGGAACGCGTCGAACCACGGGTGCTCCCACGCGGGCCAGTGGGCCTGCACGACGTAGCGCGACGGGAAGTGCGTCTCGGGGAGGACCTCGTAGACGAGGTTGCCGTGGCGGTACGTGCACGGGTGCGCCATGCCCGCCGCGTAGACGACCCGGGACTGGCGGCGCAGCTCCTCGGCGTCGTCCGGCGGGATCAGGCCGCGCAGGATCGCGTACCCCTCTGCGCGGTACTCCGACGCGGCGCGGGCCGCGTCGACGTGCGCCGTGCTCATCGCCGCGTCGGTGCCGCCAGCTGGACCTCGCGGAGCCGCGCGAGCGGGATGTGACAGCGCATGAAGTGTCCGGGCTCGACCTCCACGAGGTCCGGCTCCTCGGAGTCGCACAGGTGCTCCACCCCGGAGCCGGCGCGGCGCGGACACCGCGGATGCAGGACGCACCCCGAGGGCGGGTCGGACGGGCTCGGCACCTGGCCCTCGAGCGGGATCCGCTCGCGGACCGAGCCGTCCACGTTGGGCACCGCCGACAGCAGCGCCTCGGTGTACGGATGGTGCGGCCCGGCGAACACCACGTCCGACGGGCCGAACTCCACGACCCGGCCGAGGTAGAGCACCGCGATCTTGTCGGAGATGTAGCGCACGACGCCCAGGTCGTGGCTGATGAACACGTAGCTCACTCCCTCGGCGCGCTGCAGGTCGACGAGCAGGTTGAGGATCGCGGCCTGGACGCTCACGTCGAGCGCGCTGGTGGGCGCGTCACACACGACCATCCGCGGCGTGCCCGCGAAGGCTCGCGAGATGGCCACGCGCTGCTTGAGCCCGCCCGACAGCTGCACGGGACGCACGCTGTGGAGCGTCTCGTCGACGCGCATGCCCGACAGGAGCTCGTGGGCCCGCCGCTCGGCGGCGTCCTGCGCCACGCCGCCGAGCCGCTGCCCGGCGCGGGCCACGATGCGCGTGACGCTGTGGCGCCGGTTGAGCGCCTGGTCCGGGTTCTGGAACACGATCTGCATGGCGCCGACGTCGGCGCGGTCGCGCTTGGCCAGCGTGGCCGCGAGCGCCTTGCCGTCGAGGCGCACCACGCTGCCCTCCTCGGGCGCGGTCAGGCCGAGCACGGCCTTCGCGAGGGTCGTCTTGCCCGATCCCGATTCGCCCACGAGGCCGAGGGTCTCGCCGATGCCGACCGCCACCGACACGTCGTTGAGCACCCGCACGCGGTGCCCCTCCTGGGTGAAGACCTTGGACAGGTGCCCCACCTCCAGCAACTGTTCGCCCGCGTGCGCCGAGCCGTCGGCCAACCCCACGGGCGCCGCCTCGACCGCTCGCGGCAGCTGCGCGGCCCGGTCGTGGTGGTGGCATCGCACGGAGTGCTCGGATCCGCGGTCGGTCGGCGCGGGGCGCTCGGTGCGGCACCGATCGTCGGCGAGCGCGCACCGGTCGACGAACACGCAGCCGGGCAGGTCCGCGCCGAGCGGCGGTGGGGTGCCCGGGATCGTGTCGAGGCGGTCGGTCGACTTGTGCAGGCCGCCGCGGGGGATGCAGCGCAGCAGCCCGACCGTGTAGGGGTGGCTGGGCGACGAGAGCAGCCGGGACGTCGGGCCCTCCTCGACGAGTGCGCCCGCGTAGAGGACCCCGACGCGGTCGCACATGTGGCGGATCACGCCCAGGTTGTGGCTGATGAAGAGCACCGCGGTGTTGATCTCGCGGCGCAGCCCCCTCACGAGGTCGAGCACCTCGGCCTCGACGGTCGCATCGAGGCCCGTGGTGGGCTCGTCCATGACGAGCAGGCGCGGCTCGTTGGCGAGCGCCATGGCGATGACCACGCGCTGGGCCATGCCGCCCGAGAGCTGGTGCGGGTAGCGGCGCATCACGCGTCCCGCGTCGGCGATCTGGACCCGCACGAGGGCCTGCTCGGCGCGGGCCATCGCGTCCGAGGCCGACGCGCCCCCGAGGCGGAAGACCTCGGCGATCTGCTCCCCGACGCGGATCGTCGGGTTGAGCGCCGCGATCGGGTTCTGGTACACCATCGCGATCGCGCGCGTGCGCAGGTCGCGCACCTCCGAGTCCGACATCGCGAGCATGTCCCGACCCTCGAAGAGGATCGAGCCGCCGGTCACGCGGCCGTTGCGGGGCAGGTAGCGCAGGCCCGCGTACGCGGCGGTGGACTTGCCGCAGCCCGACTCCCCCACCAGGCCGTAGGCCTCGCCGGGCCGCACGGAGAACGACACGCCCCGCAGCACCGCGCGGTCGAGACCGCGCACGGTGTAGACGACGTCGAGGTCGCGGAACTCCAGCGTGGGTGCCGTCACGACTCGAACGACTCCAGCAGGCCGTCGGCGATGAGGTTGACGCTGACCGCCAGCGAGGCGATGGCCGCCGCCGGCGCCACCGTGGCCCACCACTCGCCGGCGAAGATGTTGTCCCAGTTCTCGGCGACCTGCGAGCCCCAGTTGGGCGAGCCCGGCTCGATCCCCGCGCCGAGGAACGAGAGCGTCGCGACGGCGAAGATCGCGTACCCGAGGCGCACGGTGAACTCGACGATGATCGGGCCCATCACGTTGGGCAGGATCTCGCGAAAGAGGATGTGCCTCGTGCCCTCGGTGCGCAGGCGGGCGGCCGCGACGTAGTCCAGCTCCGCCTCGGCAAGTACCGCGGCGCGCACGGTACGCGCGATGATCGGCGAGAACACGAAGCCGATGATGACGATCGTGAGCGGCACCGACGCACCTCCGAGCGCCGCGATCGCGACGAGCGCCACGACGATGACGGGGATCGCCGAGATCGCCTCCAGGAGGCGCATCAGCAGGAGGTCGAACCTGCCCTTGAAGTACCCGGCCGTCAGGCCGAGCGCCACACCGACGATGGTGCCGAGCACCGTGGCCGAGGCGGCCATCACGAGGATCTGGCGCGACCCGAACATCACGCGGCTGAAGACGTCCCGCCCGAGCGGGTCGGTGCCGAACCAGTAGGTGCCGTCGGGAGGGAGCGCGGTCGCGTCGAGGTTGATGAGCTCCGGGTCGAACGGCGAGAGCACACGGCCGAAGATGGCCGCGAGGACCCAGAACCCGAGGATCGCCGCGCCCGAGACGAAGGCGGGGTTGCGGCGCAGCGAGGCCAGTCGCTCGGCCCGGATCGTCGCCCGCGCCGCGGCGCCCCGCGCGGCCGCGCCCGTCGCAGCGACGTCGCCGCCGGTCACTCGGCCACCGCCGTGCGGATGCGGGGGTTGAGGATCGCAAACAGCAGGTCCGCGACCAGCTGGAAGCTCACGATGACGAAGCTCGTGAGCATGACGGCGGCCTGCAGCATCGGGTAGTCGCGCTGGGACACGGCGTCGAGGAGCACGGAGCCGAAGCCGGGGTATGCGAACACGATCTCGACCGCCACGAGCCCGCCGATGAGGTACGGGATCTGGGACGCGATCACGGCGATGGTCGGGAGCAGGGCGTTGCGCAGGACGTGCCGGCGGATCGCGGTCCGCATCGGGAGCCCCTTCAGCACCGCCGTGCGGGTGTAGTCGGACTCCAGGGCCTCGATCACCCCGGCGCGCGTGATGCGGGCGATGTACCCGAAGAGGACGAGCAGGATCGCGAGCGACGGGAGCAGCAGATGACGCAGGTACTCGAGCGGGCCGGCAGCGGGATCGTCGGGGAAGGCGGTGACAGGCAGCCACTCCAGCGTGACGCCGAACAGCAGGACGAAGACGACCGCCCAGACGAACTCCGGGATGACGGCCGTCGACAGGCCCCCGACCGTGATCACGCGATCGATCGGGCGGCCGCGGCGCAGCGCCGCAACCACTCCTGCGACGATGCTGACGGGGACGATCAGCGCGAACGCGAAGCCGGCGAGGCGCGCCGAGTACCCGATCGCCGGGAGGAGGATCTCGGAGACCGGCATCCCGTACTGGATCGACTCGCCGAGGTCGCCCCTGAGGAGGTCGCCGATCCACGACGCGAACTGCACCAGCAGAGGACGGGTGAGGCCGAGTTGCTCCCGCAGCGCCGCGAGCTGCTCGGGCTCGGCATCGCGCCCGAGGATCCGCTTCGCCGCGTCGCCGGGCAGGATGCGGGTGAGGAAGAACACGACGGTCGCGACGATCGCGACCGTGACGACCGACAGGCCAAGTCGTTTGAGGGCGTACCGAAACATGGCGCCGCCGTCACGCTAGACGAGCACGGGCGATCCGAGCCGATACGCGCAGAAGGGGGCCGCCCCCGC
>CAXRBC010000235.1:0-2019 GCA_964228515.1 Ilumatobacteraceae bacterium | reverse complement strand
CACTACGCGCGCACCGAGGAGTTCTGCGCCCGCTACGACCAGGTCGCCTTCGACCCGGACTACCGCAGCGAGCCGCTCGAGCACTTCGAGCCGCTCGTCCGCGCCTTCTTCGCCCCGCGTCCCTAGCGGCCGGGCCCGAGGGCCGCGGTGACGCGGACCTCGCCGACGGGAGCGCCGTGGCCCATCACCGGCGACGCCCACGCCGCGGGCGCCACGCGCGAGACGTCGACGCCGAGCGCAACCAACGCCGCGCGCATGAGCGGCGGCCGCGCACGGTTGGCACCGTCGGCGACCTTGAGCGCCACCGCGCGGCCGTCGGGCAGCGCCGCGACGAACACGCCCTCGGCCCCGTCCTTCGCCACGGCGCCCGGGATCCCCTGCATCAGCAGCGTCACGTCGCGCGTCGGGCCGCCCACCATCTCCGGGTGCGCGCGCATCGCGTCGGCCACCTCGCGCCCCGCGCCCTCGCGGGCGATCGCCACGGCCCGCGCGCCCCGCGCGAGCGCCACGAGCGGCAGCGCGTGGCCCGGGGCGCCGCACCCGTCGACCGCGACGTGCGCCGCGGGCGCGCCCGCGAGCTCGGGGAGCGCGTCGGTGATGGCGCGCTGCAGCGGATGGTCGGGCGAGAGGTACGAGGCGTCGGTCGCCCAGCCGCGCGCGGCGCACGTGGCGAGCATGCCCGCGTGCTTGCCCGAGCAGTTCATCTGCAGCGACGACCGCGCGACGCCGGCCGCGATCGCGCGGTGCGCCTCGCCGTCGTCGAGGGGATGGTCCGGCGTGTTGGCCAGTGCGGCCTCGTCGAGCCCCGCGCCGGCGAGGATCTCGCGCGCGGCCGCGAGGTGCTCGGGGCGACCGTCGTGGCTGGCGCAGACGAGGGCGAGCAGGCGCGGCGGCAGGCGCAGCCCGGCGCGCACCATCGCGGTGGCCTGCAGCGGCTTCATCGACGACCGGGGAAACACGACCGCGTCGGGGTTGCCCGCGGCGAACGCGATCGAGCCGTCGGCCGCGAGCGCCACGAGCGCGCCGTGGTGCACCGACTCGTCCGCCCCGCTCCGCACGGTCTGCGCGAGCGGCACCACGTCCCGCGCCTCCACCGCGCCCCCGAACCCCGGCCCCGGCCCTAGGCCCCGGGCACGCCGCCGCGGGTGCGGCGTTCGCGGCGGGCGCGGAGGCGACCGAGCGCGAACCGCGCGACGAGCAGTGCGGCCGCCGCGATCACGAGCCACTGCAGCGCACCGACCCAGGGCTCGACCCGCTCCCAGCGGTCGCCCAGCGCTGCGCCGGCCCCGATGAGCGCCGCGTTCCACACCGCGCTCCCCGCGGCGGTCAGCAGTACGAACGGCACCAGCCGCATGCGGCGGAAGCCGGCGGGGATCGACACCACCGACCGCACGATCGGCACGCACCGCCCCACCAGCACCGCCGACGTGGCGTGGCGGTCGAACCACCGCTCGGCCCGGTCGAGGTCGTCGCGCGACACGCCGAACCACCGGCCGAACCGCCCGACGAACGCGTGCAGCCGCTCGTCCCCGATCGCGGCGGCGAGGGCGTAGAGCACGAGGGCCCCGACGACCGCGCCGGCGGTCGCCGCCCCCACCATCACCGCCACCGACCCGTCCCCGCGCGCGGCGACGAAGCCCGCGAAGGGCAGCACGATCTCCGAGGGGATCGGCGGGAAGACGTTCTCCAGCACGACGAGCGCCGCCACCCCGAGCGCGCCCAGGCGCTCGATGACGTCCTGCACCCAGCCCGCGACGTCGCCCAGCAGCCCCGACACGTCAGCCCCGACTCAGCCCCGCGCCGCGTTCAGCGGCGACTGATGTTCCTGCGGTTGGTGACCTTGGCCGCGCGATAGTCCCGATGCATCAGCGCGATCACGTCGAGCGAGATCTCCTTCGGGCACGCGGCCGAGCACTCCCCGTGGTTGGTGCACGAGCCGAAGTGCGCGTCCATCGTCTCGACCATCGCCTCGGCCCGCGCGTGGCGCTCGGCCTGGCCCTGCGGCAGCACGTTGAGGTG
>CAXRBC010000234.1:0-3927 GCA_964228515.1 Ilumatobacteraceae bacterium | reverse complement strand
CGACCCCCTCATCCGACACGAGATGCAGCAGGAGCTGCTGCGGCTGCAGCGGCGCATGCAGCGGGCCATCGTCTTCATCACGCACGACTTCGCCGAGGCGCTCACGCTCGGGGACCGCATCGCGATCATGAAGGACGGGTCGTTCGACCAGGTGGGAACCCCCGAGGAGCTCGTGTCGAGCCCGGCGACGGACTACGTGCGGGAGTTCACCAAGGACGTGCCGCGCACGCGGGTGCTCGGCATCCGCCGCGTGCTGGCGTCGGGGAGCGCACCCGCCGGCGCGCCGACCGTGCGCGCGGACGAGCGCATCTCGCGCGCGGTGGCGCTCCTGCTGGACGGCCACGCCGAGATCGGCGTCGTCGACGAGTCGGGCGCGGCGATCGGGCGCGTGGACCGCGCCGAGGTGGCGCGGCTGATGCGCGAGGACGCGCGGTAGGCGGCTCGCGCATCGTGGCGGGGACGGCGAGCGCGGCGGTCGGGGTGGCTCGCGCGGGCGCCGGACGCCTGCGCGCCATCGCGTGGTGGGTCGGCACGGCCGCGGTGCTCGTCGTCGCGCAGGCGTCCGGCGCGCGCGGATTCCCCACGGCGTGGAACGTCGGGCTCGGCGAGCCGATCAACGACGCGCAACGGTGGATCCAGACCAACCGCGCGACGCACTGGCTCTTCGTCGGCATCTTCACGCCCGCGAGCGACGTGGTCGAGGCGCTGCTGGATGCGACGGGCGCGGCGCTCGAGTGGCTGCCGTGGTACGTGCCCGCGCTCGCCGCGTACCTCGTGCTCGCGAGGGTGGGCCGGCGAACGCAGGGCGTGCTCGCGGCGGTCGCGGTGCTGTACCCGGGCGCCGTCGGGCTGTGGCAGCAGAGCATCGAGACGATCGCGCTGATGGCCGTGTCGGTCGCGATCAGCGTGGCGATCGGGGTCCCGCTCGGGATCTGGACCGCGCTCAACCGCCGCGTCGAGTCGGCGCTGCGGCCCGTGCTGGACGCGATGCAGACGGTGCCGGCGACCGTGTACCTGATCCCCGTCGTGCTCGTCTTCGGCATCGGCGCAGTGCCCGCGGCCATCGCGACGGTGATCTACGCGCTCCCCCCAGCCGTGCGGCTCACTGCCCTCGGCATCCGCCAGGTGCCACCCGCGGCGGTGGAGGCGTCCCGCATGTACGGCGCGAGCCGATGGCAGACGCTGCGCGACGTGCAGGTGCCGCTCGCGACGCCGTCGATCCTCGCGGGGATCAACCAGACGGTGATGATGGCGCTCGGCATCGTCGTGATCGCGTCGCTCGTGGGCGCGGGGGGCCTCGGCCAGGAGATCATGCGCACGGTGCGCCTGCTGAGCCCCGGGCGCTCGCTGCTCGTCGGCGTGGCGGTGGTGACCGCGGCGTTCGTGCTCGACCGCGTGAGCATGTCGATCGTCCGCGAGCCGGGCGCGTCGGGCAAGCGGTGGAGCCCGCGTCGCGTGCGGATCGCCGTCGGCGCGGTCGTGGCCGCGGCGATCGTCGGCAAGGTCGCGGGGGTGTCGGGGTTCCCGATCAACTGGGGCACGTCGTTCGCCGACCCCGTGGACCGCGGCGTGGCCTGGGTGCGCGACACGTTCGACGTCGTGACGCGGCCGTTCAACGACTTCCTCGTGCGCGACGTGCTCATCAGGATCCGCGAGATGCTCACGACCACGCTCGCGTGGCAGGCCGTGGTGCTCGGCGCGACGGCGCTCGCCGCGCGCGTGGCGGGGTGGCGGCTCGCCGTGACGACGGCGATCGGGCTGCTCGCGATCGGGTTCACGGGCACGTGGGCACCGGCCGCCGACACGCTCGCGCAGACGCTCGCGGCCGTCGTGCTCGCGGTGCTGATCGCCATCCCGATCGGCGCATGGCTCGGAAGGCACCCGCGGGCGGAGGCGGCGTTGTCCCCGATCTTCGACGCGTTCCAGACCATCCCGTCGCTCGTCTACGCGATCCCGTTCGTGATGATCTTCACCGTCGGGCCGGTGCCGGGGGTCGTCGCGGCCGTGGTCTACGCGATCCCGCCCGGCATCCGGCTCACGGCGCTCGGGATCAAGCAGGTGAACCGAGAGGCCGTGGAGGCCGCGACGACGTTCGGCGCCACGCCGCGGCAGGTGATGCTCGGCGTGCGCGTGCCGCTCGCCATGCCGTCCATCGTCCTCGCGGTCAACCAGATGGTGATGATGGTGCTCGCGATGGCGATCATCGCGGGGATGGTCGGCGGCGAGGGTCTCGGCTACCGCGCCGTGGAGGCGCTCACGCGCGGCAACACCGGGCTCGGCGTGGAGGTCGGGCTCGCGATCGTCGTGATGGCCACGATCCTGGACCGGCTCACCCAGGCCGTGGCACAGAAGGCGCAGCCACCCGCGGCGGCGTAGCGGGCCGACGCCGCGCGCAGCGCGGCGCATTGCCCGCGATCGGGTGCGGTGCTGCGGACTGGCGTCAGCTGCGGCGGGCGGCGAAGAACTCGGTGAGGAGCGCGGCGCACTCGGCCGCGCGCACGCCGTGGACGACCGGCGGGTTGTGGTTGAGCCGAGGGTCGCTCGCGAGGTGGTAGAGCGAGCCGGTCGCGCCGGCCTTGGGGTCGGCGGCGCCGAAGACGATGCGGCCAATCCGCGCGTTGATCGCGGCGCCGGCGCACATCGGGCACGGCTCGAGGGTCACGACGAGCGTGCAGTCGTCGAGGTGCCACGTTCCGCGGGCCGACGCGGCGGCGCGCAGCGCGAGGATCTCGGCGTGGGCGGTCGGGTCGGCGAGGCGCTCCCTGGCGTTGCCCGCCGCGGCGACGACCGATCCGGACGCGTCGAGCACGACTGCGCCGACGGGCACGTCGCCGGCGCCGGCCGCGCGGCGCGCCTCGTCAAGCGCGACGCCCATCGCGTCATGGTCGGAGATCGTCGGGGGCGTCATGGCGGAGGGGGTGGGATTCGAACCCACGGAGGCTTGCACCTCACACGCTTTCCAAGCGTGCCGATTCGGCCGCTCTCGCACCCCTCCTCGCGCGGAGCAGGCTACCGAGAGCCCGCCAATAGAGTGTCGCCGTCGTCGCCGTCGAGTGAGGTGGCGGTCGGGTCCTGTGCAACGAGTGCCCGGGAAACAGGTCAGGGCCGGAAGGCAGCAGCCTTCATCGGACGCACTCGAGTGCCGCAGATCGCCTGGCCGTCACTTCAGTCGGCGGCGGCGATGCGAAGGATCGGCGGACTGACGGGGGCGGAGCGGTGAGCGACTCGGGGGGTGGATCGGCCGGGGTCGCGCCGCGGGTGTCGGTGCTGATGACGTGCCACGACGCAGCGGCGACCATCGAGGAGTCGGTGCGCAGCGTGATCGCCCAGACGTACGGCGACTGGGAGCTCGTGCTCGTCGACAACGGCTCGGCCGACGAGACGATCTCCATCGTCGAACGACTCGGTAGTCCGCGTGTCGTGGTCCATCGGCTGGGCCGCGACATGGGACGCACGGCGGCCCTCAACGAGGGGCTCGGTCATTGCAGGGGCGGATCCGTGGCCCTCTTGGATGCCGACGATGGCCGCGAGCCGACACGACTCGCGCGGCAGGTCGAGGTGTTGGATGCACACCCCGGGGCATCACTCGTCGCGACCGGATACCACGACATCGATGCGACGGGCACCGTCACACGGACGGTGATGCTCGAGGGTAAGGAACCGTCGATCGGTCGACGGCTCGCATTCAACTGCCCGATCGTGCACTCGTCGGTGATGGGTCGGCTCGACGCCATCCGAAGCGTGGGGGGGTATCCACGGGCATACGACTACGCGCAGGACTACGCGTTGTGGCTCGCACTCGCGCGCCGGGGACCGATCATCGGGATCGCCGAGCCACTCGTGCGCATCCGTCGGACGGCAACGACGCTCACGAATCGCCCGGCTGGCCGGCGTGCCGTCGCCTGGGATGGGCTGCGGCTATATGCG
>CAXRBC010000233.1:0-11755 GCA_964228515.1 Ilumatobacteraceae bacterium | reverse complement strand
GCGCCGTGCACGGTGCGGGCGTCGCGTCCCGTCCCGTCGCGCCGCGCCACGCGCGCGAGGTACGCGCGGAGCGCCTCGGGATCGACGCCGAGGCTCCCGGCGTCGGCGTCGACGAAGTGCGGTGTCGCACCGCAGTGCGCGACCGCGTTGGCCGTCGCGACGAAGGACAGCGTCGGCACGAGCACCTCGTCGCCCGGGCGCACGCCTGCCGCGTGCAGCGCGAGCTGGAGCGCCGCCGTGCCGCTGCCGACCGCGACCACGTGGCGCGCGCCGGTCACCGCCGCGATCCGTCGCTCGAGCTCGCCGATGTACTCGCCGACCGACGACACCCAGCCCGATGCGAGGCAGCGGTCCACGAGCGCGCGCTCGTGGGCCGTGATCTCCGGCTCGTGCAGCGCGATCGGCCCGCCCGTGGGCTCGCCGAGCACGTCGCGCAGCATCGCGACGAAGTCGCCGGCGATGCGGGAGGTCGGGGTCGTGCGCGGGGCGCTCAGATGTTGTAGCGCTCCGCCTTGTAGCGCGCGAGGTTGCTCGCGTCGGTGAACCATGCGACGGTGCGCTCGAGGCCCGTGCGGAAGCCGTCGCGACCCTCGAGGCTCGGCCGCCAGTGCAGCTCCGCGCGGGCCTTGTCGATCGAGGCGTGGAGGCGCTCCACCTCCGACGCGGCCGGCCGCACCCGCTCGTCGTCGTGCTCGAGCGCGAGGCGCGCGCCCATCACCTCCGCGATCAGCGCGGCGGTGTCGCCCACGGAGATCTCGAAGCCGCTCCCGAGGTTGGTGGTCGTGCCGACGATGGCGTCGGACTCCGCCGCGGCGACGAAGCCGGCGGCGGTGTCGGTGACGTAGGTGAAATCGCGGGTGGGGCGGAGCGCCCCCAGGCGCACCGGCCGCCCGGCTGCGATCTGGGTGATGATCGTCGGGATCACGGCCCGGGCCGACTGCCGCGGCCCATACGTATTGAAGGGACGGATCACGCCGACCGGCGTCCCGAAGGCCGCGTGGAAGGCCAGGGCCATCTGGTCGGCGCCGACCTTGGACGCCGCATAGGGCGACTGCGGGTGCAGCGGGTGGCGCTCGTCGATGGGCACGTACTGCGCGGTGCCGTACACCTCGCTCGTCGAGGTGTGCACCACGCGGCGCGTGCCGTGGCGGCGCGCGGCCTGCAGCACGTTGAGCGTGCCCTTGACGTTGACGTCGACGTACGTGTCGGGAGAGTGGTACGAGGAGGGGATCGCGACGAGCGCCGCGAGGTGCAGCACGACGTCGCAGCCCGACACCGCCACGTCCACCCCGTGCGGGTCGCGCACGTCGCCGGCGAACACGTCGAGGTCGCGCCGCGTCGCATCGTCGAGCTCGTCGAGCCAGCCCCACGAGTTGAACGAGTTGTAGAGCACCATCGCGCGCACGTCGTGGCCTCGCGCGAGCAGTGCCTCGACGACGTGCGAGCCGATGAATCCGTCGGCGCCCGTGACCAGGACCTTCATGCGACGCCCCGCCTCAGCGCGCGCCCACGCCCGCGAGCGTGCCGGCCAGCCGGGCCAGCACGATCGCCACGCCGAGACCCGCCGCGAGACCGGTGCCGAGCGCGACCGCGCCGAGCAGGCCGGCGGCGCGTGCCGCCTCGCGCGCGGTCCGACGCGGCGCGGGGGGGATCGCGACGCGCGAGACGTCGACGCGCACGTCGGCCACGGGCACGACGGCGACGCATGCGCGCGGGCGTCGCGCGCCGACGAGCGCGACCACCGCGAGGCTCAGCACGATGACCGCGACGGCGCGGACCGTAACATCGAGGACGGTGAGCGACGTCGACACGAGCGGATCCATCGTACCGTCGCCGCCGGTGGCGACCGCCGCGTCGCACGCGCGCACCGTGGAGTTGCCGCCGCGCGCGCGTCACCTCTGGTGGGCGCTGCCGCTCCTCACCGTCGTGTGGCTCGTGTCGCTCTCGATCGTCGCGGCCGCGTTCGTGCGCCTCGAACTGTGGGAGATCGCGCCCGGCAGTGCGGAGCGCGTCGCACCGCGGCTGCGCTTCGACGAGGCCGCGAGCTCGCAGATCACCCGCCACGACGCGGAGGAGCCCGTGCTCTTCGTGACCGCGCTCGGCAACAAGCTCAGCGCGCTCGACGCCTTCGCCGCCGGGCTCGACCCCGACGTCGAGGTGCAGGGGTACGTCGAGCGGTTCGGCACCTCGACCCCCGAGGAGCAGCGCCGCTTCAGCTTCACCGCGATGGTGTCGGCCAAGCAGATCGCCGAGTACGTGGCCCTCGAGCGTCTCGGGTACGAGGTCTCGTTGGAGTACGGCGAGCTCATCGTCGACCGCACCGTCTGCCTCGACGCACCGTCCGAGCTGCACGCCTGCTCGGTCCTCGAGCCGGGCGACGCCGTGAAGTCGATCGACGGCGAGGAGATCCCCACGCTCTCGCGGCTCCTCGAGATCTTCGAGCAGCGCGGCTATGCGCCGGGCGACGTCGTCACGCTCACGATCGTGCGTCACGGCGAGACCGACGAGCAGGACGTGCGCGTGGAGCTGATCGAGAGCCCCGACGAGCCGGGGCGCACCATCATCGGTGTCTGGCCGGCCGACACGCGGCGCGTCACGCTGCCGTTCGAGGTCGAGATCGACACCGACCAGATCGGCGGGCCCTCGGCCGGCCTCGCCTTCACGCTCGCGCTCGTCGACGAACTGTCGGCGGGCGAGCTCACGGGCGGCGTGCGCGTCGCGGCCACCGGCACGATCGATGCCGACGGTTCCGTCGGCGCGATCGGCGCGTTGCGGCAGAAGGCGGTGGCCGTGCGCCACTCGGGCGCCACCGTCTTCCTCGTGCCGGCGTCGCAGACCGAGGAGGACCTCGCCGCGGCGCGCAAGGCCGCGGGTCCGCGCGTGCGCATCGAGCCGGTGGCCACGCTCGCCGACGCGCTCGCGATCCTCGCCGAGCTCGGCGGCGATCCGCTCCCGGACGACGCGATCGACCTCTGAGCGCGCGCGACGGCGCGTGCGACGCGGCGGTGTCGCGGTCGCACTCGGCCTCGCGCGTACTGTGGTGCGCGTGTCCGACCTGCCCGCGCGACCCGACGCGCTCGCGTCGCGAGAGGTCGTCGACGCCGAGTTTCGCGTCGTGCGCAAGGGATACGAGCCCTCGGAGGTCCGCGAGTACCTGAGGCTCGTGGCCACCGAGACCGCGCGGCTGCGGGAGCGGGAGGCCTTCCTCGAGCGGGAGCTCGAGTCGCTGCGCACCCGCGGGCTGTCCGACCCCGGGGTGCTCGACGAGGCGACGGTCGTGCGCCTCGTGGGCGAGGAGGTCGCGCGGGTGCTCACGACCGCCCGCGAGGCCGCCCAGCAGATGCGGGCGCGCGCCGCGGAATCGGCCGACCGTGTGATGCGCGAGGCCTCGCACGAGGCCGCGCGCGTGCGCCAGGAGATGGACGCCGAGCTCGCTCGCCGGCGCACCGACGTCGGCGCCGACACCGAGGCCGAGATCGAGCTCGCGAAGGCGCAGGGTCGGGAGATCGTGCGCGAGGCGCGCGCCTATCGCGAGCGCCTCTTCGCCGAGCTCGCCGAGCGCCGCGAGCTCGTGCGCCAGCAGATCGAACAACTCATCCGTGACCGCGACCGGTTGATGGGCGCGTTCGAGCGCGCGCGGCTCGCGGCCAACGACGTGGTCGGCGACCTCGGCGAGTTCGACGACGCGCTCCTCGTGGCCGACGCCGGCCGCCGACGCGAGCCCCCGCCGCCGCCCGTGCACCCCGAGAACGTCGTGCCGTTCGACCGCGAGCAGTTCCCGGACGAGGAGCCCGTGCTGGCGACCCCCGTGCAGGAGACCCCCGAGCCGCCGGTCGCCTCGACCGTCGTGCCCCCACCCGTCGCGTCGAGCGTCGTGCCGCCACCGGCCGCCGCCGACGACGTCCCCGCCGCGGATGCCCCGACGGATGACGCTCCGACCGACACGGCCGCGCCACCCGCGCCGCCGCGCCGCGGGGGCGGCGACGAGCCGCCTCGGTTCCCCGACCTCGGCGCGACGTCGAGGTCCAACGTGATCCCGCTGTTCGGCGACGCCTCGCGTCGCATGCACCCGTCGCACGAGTCCCGCGACGCACGGCGCAGTGCGGTGGACGACCTGTTCAAGAAGTTGCGGTCGAGCGGTCCGGCCACGGTCGCCGCGTCGCGCCCCGCCGCGCGCCGGCGGGCCGACGCCCCGACCGCGACGCGCGTGGTGGAGCCCGCGACCGCCGACCCGTCGATCTTCGCCGCGCGCGAGGCCGCCATCGCGCCGTTCGTCGAGGCACTCACCCGCGCCGCCAAGCGCACGCTCGTCGACGAGGAGAGCGCGTTGCTCGCCGCGCTGCAGGACCGCCGCCGCGCCGCCGACGTCGCCGCACTGCTCCCCGCACTCGACGTGCAGGTGCATGCCTACGTGGAGGCCGTGCGCCATCCGATCGTCGACGCGGCGCTGGCCGGCGCGATCGCGTTCTCGAGCGGGCTGCGCGCCGACGTGCGCGCCAAGGTCGCCGCCTCGGAGGTGCTGCGCGTCGTGTCGCGTCGGGTCGAGCAGGACGTCGCGCGTCCGATCCGCGAGCGCGTGGCCGAGGTGACCGAACGCGCGGCGGGCGACGGGGACCGCATCGCGGTCGACGTGCGTGACGTGTACCGCGAGTGGAAGGTGCGCATCATGGAGCGCGTGGCGCACGACCTCGCGCGCCTCGCGTACGCGCGGGGCGCGTTCCTCGCGATGCCGACGGGCACGCGCGTGTGCTGGGTCGCGGACCCCGACGGGCCGGAGTGCGCGGAGGCGCTCGACAACGCACTGGCGGGCTCGCAGCGTGTGGGCGAGGCGTTCCCCACAGGTGACGAACATCCCACGGCGCACCCCGGGTGCCGCTGCATGGTGATCCCCACCCCCCACTAATCTCCGTCGCGAGATGCGACCCCCCTCGGACATGCCGCGGGCTCCGCGCACCCCCGGTGGCGGATTCCGGCCCCGCTCGCCGCGCCGCAGCCGGATCGTCGCGTCCGCGATCCTCGGCGCGATCGTCGCGGTCTTCGTCTCGGCCCGCAGCGTCTCCAACTTCTACGTCGACGTGCTCTGGTTCGACGTGCTCGGCCGCACCGACGTGTTCTGGGGCGTCCTGGGCGCCAAGGTCCTGCTCGGCGCGGCGTTCACCGCGGTGGCCGCCCTGCTGGTGTGGGTGAACCTCTGGGTCGTCGACCGCATCGCACCCGCCTCCGTGGTCCCCGGCCCCGATCGTTCGGCGATCGCCGCCTATCGCGCGCTCGTCGCGCGGCGCACGTGGCTCGTGCGCCTCGTCGTCGCCGTGGTCGTCGGCGCGATGGTGGGCCTGCCCGCGTCCGCGCAGTGGTCCGACTGGCTGCGTTTCCGGCACGCGGCGACCGTCGGCGTGGAGGATCCGCTCTTCGCCCGCGACGTCGGCTTCTACATGTTCCGCCTGCCGTTCCTCGAGTTCGTCGCGGGCTGGACGTTCGCGACGCTGGTGCTGGTCGGCCTGGTCGTCGCCGGCTTCCACTACGTGGCGGGCGGCATCCAGCTGCGGGTGCAGGGCCAGCGCGTCACGCCGGCGGCCAAGGCGCACCTCTCGGTGATCTTCGCGCTCGTGTCGCTGGCCCGCGCGGGCGGCTACTGGCTCGACCGCTTCGACCTCACGCGCTCCACGCGCGGCGTGGTGCAGGGCGCCACCTACACCGACGTCACCGCGCAGCTGCCGGCGACCAACCTCATGATCCTCGTCTCGCTCGCGGTGGCGGTGCTCTTCCTGGCCAACGTGCGCCAGCGCGGCTGGCGCCTGCCCGTGCTGGCGACCGTCATCTGGATCGTCCTCGCATCCGTCGCAGGCACCGTGTACCCGGCCCTGGTCCAGCGCTTCTCGGTGCAACCCAACGTGAGCACCAAGGAGCTGCCGTACATCGCGCGCAACATCGAGGCCACCCGCGCCGCCATGGGCCTGGCCGACGTGGTGCGCACGCCCGTCGCCTTCGAGGACGTCGGCGCCGCCGACGTCGCCGCCGACCGCACGCCCCTCGACGACGTGCGCCAACTCGACCCGATCCAGATGCGCGACCGCTTCGCGTTGGACGAGGGCCGCGCCTCCTACTACGCCATCCGCGACCTCGACGTCGACCGCTACGAGGTCGGCGGACGCCTGCAGCAGGTACTGCTCGCGGCTCGCGAGCTCAACACGGCGGGCATCCCCAACAGCACGTGGGTCTCGCGACACCTCCTCTACACCCACGGCTGCGACGTCATCGCCGCGCCGGCGAGTCGCGTGACGAGCGACGGCCGGCCGCTGTACGTGGACCTCGGGGTGGAGCGTCCGGAGCTCTACTTCGGCGAGGGCATCGACTCCTACGCGATCGTGAAGTCGCTGCAGGACGAGCAGCCGTGCGACGGCGGCCGCGTCGGGGAGCTGGAGGGCGAGGCCGGAGTGCGGCTGTCGTCGGCGGTGCGCCGCGCGGCCTACGCGCTGCACCTCGGGGAGCTCAACCTGCTGGTCTCCAACCTGGTCACGCCCGAGTCCGAGGTGCTGCTGGTGCGCAACGTGCGTGAGCGAGCCGAGAAGGTCGCGCCGTTCCTGCGCTTCGACGGCGATCCGTACCCCGTCGTCGTCGACGGCGGCGTCACGTGGGTGCTCGACGCGTTCACCACGAGCGACCGGTATCCGTACGCCCAGCGTGCCAACATCAGCCAGCTGTCGGCCTCCACGGGGCTCAACCTCGACTTCAACTACGTGCGCAACAGCGTGAAGGTCGCCGTCGACGCGTACGACGGGTCGGTCACCCTCTATGCGGTGGACGAGTCGGACCCGATCCTCGCCACGTGGAGTGCCGCGTTCCCCGATCTCTTCACCCCGGTGGCCGAGGCGCCCACGGCGCTGGTCGCGCACTTCCGCTACCCCGAGGATCTCTTCCGCGTCCAGACCAACGTCTATGGGCGGTACCAGTTCGACGACGCCACGCTGTTCTTCAACCGCGACGCGGCATGGAGCGTCGCGCAGGCGCCCGCGACGGAGCCCGAGGGCGCCGCCGCGGTGCTCGCGCCCGCCGACCCGCTGGCCGCCGACACGCTCAACCAGGGCGAGGTGCGGGAGGCGAGCGTCGCGCGCTTCGAGCCGTACTACACGATGTTCCACGCCCCGGGCGACGGCTCGCCGACCGGGACGTTCTCCATGCTCCGGCCCTTCGTGCCGTTCTCCGCCGACGACGCGCGCAAGGAGCTGCGAGCCTTCGCGGTCGTCTCGAGCGACCCCGCCTCGTACGGCCGTATCACGATCTACGAGATGGCCGACCCGCTGCCTGAGGGGCCCGCCACGGTCGCGGCCGAGCTGGGCAGCAATCCCGCGATCGCCCAGCAGATCACCCTGCTCGACCAGCGCGGCTCGCGCGTGATCTTCGGCGACCTCCAGATCGTGCCCGTCGCCCGCGGCTTCGTCTACGTCCGGCCACTGTTCGTGCGCCCCGACGACCCGACCGCGAGGCAGGTGTTCGTGCGCAAGATGCTCGCCGCGTACGGCGACCGGGTCGTGATGGCGGACGACCTCGCCTCCGCGATCGAGGCGCTCTTCCGTGGCGCGGCCTCGGGGACCCCCGCCGGGTCCGCGGGCACCGGCGGCGCCACGACCGGCACGACGGGCCCGACGGGCACGACCGACACGACGGCCCCGATCGACACCGAGGGCACGCCCGCCGAGCTGCTCGCGCGCGCCGCGGTGCTCTTCGCCGAGGCCGACGCTGCCCTCGCCTCGACCCCGCCCGACTTCGCGGCGTACCAGCGCCTGCTCTCGGAGGCGCGCGAGCTCGTGCGCCTCGCCACGGAGGCGCTCGGCGGCTGACCCGCGACGCGGACCCGGCCCGCGTCAGCGCACGAGTCGGCGGATCTCCTCTGCCAGCTCGGCGAGGTCCTGACGGAACGCGATCTCGTATCGGGCCTGCTCGTTGGCCATCCGCACCTGCCCGGCGCGCAGCCCCTCGACGATCTCCGCGGCGGGCCCGCCCGTGTGCGACGCGCTCGACGCGAGGCGCTCGATGTCGCCGCCGAGCTCGTGGATCTGTCGGCCGAGCTCGTTGGTCATCGCCGTGAGTCGCACGTCGATCGCGCCCACGCGGTCGTCGAGGCCCGAGGTGCGGGTGGCCACGTCCCCGAGCGCCTCGGCGCGCCGGGCCAGCTCGTCCCGCAACGCCGCGACCTCCGCGCGCAGCGCGTCGAGATCCTCGCGGCTCGCCTTCGGGCGGCGTCGGAAGACGGGCATCGCGTCTGCGATTGTGGCACGCGGCTGGTAACCTTGAGTCCGCGCCGCGGGGTAGAGCAGTCCGGTAGCTCGTCAGGCTCATAACCTGAAGGTCGCGGGTTCAAATCCCGCCCCCGCCACCAAGTGTCAGCTCCGTCGCCGCACGCGTCACGCACGGCCCGGGTCGCCTCGGCCGTCGACGCGATGCGCGCCGACCTCGCCGCGGGCCGTGCCGTCGTCGGGAGTTGGATGCAGCTCGCCGACGCGGATCTCGCCGAGCTGATCGGCGGCGCCGGCTATCGCTGGGTCGGGCTCGACATGGAGCACGGGACCATCGTCGACGGGGACCTGCCCGACATGTGTCGCGCCGTCACGCTCGCAGGCGCGCTGCCCCTCGCCCGCGTCGCGACGCCGCAGGCCATCCACTGCCGCCGCGCACTCGATCTCGGCGCGGCCGGCGTCATCATCCCGATGGTCTCGAGCGCCGCGCAGCTCGCGGATCTCGTCGCCGCATGCTCGTGGCCGCCGGCCGGGCGCCGGGGCGTGGGCTTCGCCCGGGCCAACGTCTGGGGGGCCGACTTCGACGACTACGCGTCGGCCGCCCAGCGCACGTTCGTCGTCGCGCAGATCGAGCACGCCGACGCGGTGGCGGCGATCGACGAGATCGTCGCCGTCCCGGGCCTCGACGCCGTCATGGTCGGGCCGTACGACCTGTCCGCCTCGCTCGGCGCGACGGGACGCTTCGACAGCCCGGCGTACGCCGCCGCGGTCGAGCGCATCCGTGCCGCGGCCCTGCGCGCGAAGGTCGCCGCGGGCATCCACGTGGTCGAGCCCGACGAGGCCGCGCTCCGCGCACGGGTGGCCGAGGGCTGGACGTTCGTCGCCTACGGCGTCGACACCGTGTTCGTCCGCCGCGCCGCGGCGGCACCGCGGGTCTGAGCGCGGGTCGGCCGTGACGATCCGCGTCGGCATCGCCGGCTACGGCGTCGTCGGCAAGCGCCGCGGCGACTGCCTCGACCGCCATCCGGACACCACGTTGGTCGCGGTCTGCGATCGCGCGTTCGACGCCGACGGCACGCTGCCCTCCGGCGTGCGGCACTACCGCTCGTACGAGCGGCTCCTCGAGGAGGACCTGGACGCCCTCGTCGTCTGCATGAGCAACGACATGGCCGCCGAGGTGACCGCGGCCGGACTCGCACGCGGCCTGCACGTGCTCTGCGAGAAGCCCCCCGGCCGCGACCTGCGCGACATGGAGGTCGTGCTCGCCGCCGAGCGCGCCAACCCCGGACGCGTCTTGATGTACGGCTTCAACCACCGCTACCACGAGTCGGTGAGGGACGCGCTCGAGATCGTGCGCAGCGGCCGATTCGGCGACGTCATCCACATGCGGGGCGTGTACGGCAAGGCCAAGCTCATCACGTTCAACCAGGCCGACTGGCGCGCCAAGCGCGAGGTCGCCGGCGGCGGCGTGCTGCTGGACCAGGGGATCCACATGGTGGACCTCATGCGCCTGTTCGCCGGCGAGTTCAGCGAGGTGCACTCCTTCGTGTCCAACTCGCACTGGGGCTACAACGTCGAGGACAACGCCTACGCCATCATGCGCAGCCCCACGGGCGTCGTCGCGATGCTCAACTCGTCCGCGACCGCGTGGCGGCACCAGTTCCACCTCGACATCAACCTGCGGAAGGGCTCCGTCATCCTGCGGGGCATCCTCAGCGGCTCGAAGAGCTACGGCCAGGAGTCGATGACGGTCGTCGTCGCCGATCCCGACCGCGACAACGGCGACCCGCGCGAGGAGACGACGACGTACAACCACGATCCGTCGTGGGACGCCGAGGTTGCCGAGTTCGCCTCCGCGATCCTCGCGGGGCGCCCGCCGCAGCACGGAGGGTCCGACGACGCGCTCGCGACGATGCGCCTCGTCTACCGCATCTACCACGCCGACCCGACGTGGCGTTCGCGGTACGCGATCCCCGATCCCGACGCGCGCTGAGCGGGCGATGGGCGTCCTGACCGACCACGACGTGGTGGGCTTCGCCGCCATCGCGCGCGACCTCGTGGCGAAGGCCGGCTCGTCGTTCCTCCGCGAGACGGCCAAGGCCGCCGGTCGCGAGGCGGCCGCGCGTGTCGTCGACCTGCAGCACGACGGGCGCGAGACCAAGCTCGCGGCGGACGCCACCCTCGAGCGCAAGCTCGTGGACGCGCTCTACGACACGGGCATCTCGGTGCTGAGCGAGGAGTCGGGGCTGCGGCGGCGCTACGACCACCCGACGCTGCGCTGGATCGTCGACCCGCTCGACGGGAGCTACAACTGGCGGCGCGGCCTCCTCGAGTCGATGGTGTCCGTCGCGCTCTGGGACGACCGCGAGCCGGTGGTCGGCGCGCTGTTCGGCCTCGCGACCAAGCGGGTGGCCTGGGGCGGTCCACGCATCGGCGCGTTCGTGGGCTCGTCGCCGATCCGCGTCTCCGACGTCGACGACGCGCGCCAGGCGACGCTGTGCACCGGCTTCCCGACGCGGTTCCCCGTCGGCGACCGCGCCGCGGTCGACGCCTTCGCCGGCGTGCTCACGCGGTTCGGCAAGGTGCGCATGGTCGGCAGCGCGGCGGCGTCCCTGCTGCACGTGGCCACCGGCCAGGCCGACGCCTACGTCGAGCATCGCATCATGCCGTGGGACGTGGCCGCGGGTCTCGCGATCCTGCAGGGCGCGGGGGGCGGCTTCGAGATGTCGTTCACCGAATTCGACGAGCCGTGCAGCGTCGTGGCGACCAACGGGCGATTCGCGCCCGACGTCGCGATGCTCGGCGCGCTGCTGGACTGAGGTCGTGAGCGCGCCGCGCGTCCCCGCGATCCTCGACACGGGGCTCAAGGTCGTGCGCAACGTGGGGCGCTTCACGTTCGGCGCGGGCAGCGCCGCGAGCGTCGCCGAGGTGGCGGCCGCACGCCGCCAGGCCACGGGCGCCGCGGTCGTCTGGCTGCTCGACGAGTACTTCGCGCGTGACGCGGCCCCGACCAGGTCGCTCGGCATCGCGCCCGGCGACCACGTGGAGCACGTGCCCACCGCCGACGAGCCCACGACCGACGGCATCGACGCCCTCGTCGCGCGCGTGCGCGCGGCGGGGCACGGCGAGCCCGCGACGATCGTCGGCTTCGGCGGCGGCATCACGCTCGACACGGCCAAGGCCCTCGCCAACCTGCTCACCAACGGCGGCCGCGCGGCGGACTACCAGGGCTGGGATCTCGTGCGCGTGCCGGGGGTGCACAAGGTGGGCGTCCCCACGATCTCGGGTACGGGCGCCGAGGCGACCCGTACCTGCGTGATGACCAACCCGGCCAACGGCCTGAAGCTGGGGATGAACAGCGACCACACGGTGTTCGACCACGTGGTGCTCGACCCCGACCTCACCCGCACCGTGCCCCGCGACCAGTACTTCTTCACCGGCATGGACGCCTACATCCACTGCGTCGAGGCCCTCGCGGGCTCGTACCGCAACGCGATCGGGGACGCCTACTCGCGCGAGAC
>CAXRBC010000232.1:0-6574 GCA_964228515.1 Ilumatobacteraceae bacterium | reverse complement strand
CGTCCAGGCGCTACACGGCCTCGCGCGCGTCCCCGAGTGGTACCACGCGGAGATCCTCATCACGGCCGACGAAGAGGTCGGCTCGGATGCGTCGCGCGCGCTGCTCGAGGAGCGGGCGCGCGCTGCGGGCGCCGTGCTCGTGCTCGAGCCGAGCGCCGACGGCGGTGCGCTCAAGGTCGCGCGCAAGGGCACCGGCACGTACCGCGTGCACGTCGAGGGTCGCGCCGCCCACGCCGGCCTCGAGCCTGAGAAGGGCGTGAACGCGCTCGTCGAACTGGCCGCCCAGGTGGCCGCCATCGCGACGATCGGCCGCCCCGAGGCCGGCACGACCGTCACGCCCACGGTCGCGCGCGCCGGGACCGCGGACAACGTCGTGCCCGACCGCGCCGAGATCGCCGTCGACGTGCGATGCACCGCGCCCGAGGAGCGTGCGCGCATCGAGCAGGCGATGCGCGGCCTGCGCCCGACCCTGCCGGGCGCCACCCTGCGCGTCGAGGGCGGCATGAACCGACCGCCGCTGCCCGAGTCGGCGACCCGCGAGCTCTACGAGATCGCGCGCGGCGTGGCGCGGAGCCTCGGGATGGGGGAGGTCGCCGGCGTCGCCGTGGGCGGCGGGTCGGACGGCAACAGCACGGCTGCCGCCGGCGTGCGCACCCTCGACGGCCTCGGTGCGGTGGGTGGCGGCGCCCACGCGTCGAGCGAGCACGTGCGCGTGGACCGCATGCCCGAGCGCGCGGCCCTGGTCGCAGCGCTCACCGCCGCGATCGTCAACGCCTCCTGACGCGCCGCCCCCCGCAGTCGGGGCAATGGCGCGCTGCGCGCACGGCGCGTGTTACTCGAGCTCGCGGAGGGTGGTGGGGTCGAGCGTGCCGGCGGCGCGGTAGGCGTCGAGCTTGGCCCGCGTGTCCTGGATGTCGAGGTTGCGCATCGTGAGCTGGCCGATGCGATCGAGCGGCCCGAAGGGTGCGTCCTCGACCCGCTCCATGCTGAGGCGCTCCGGCGCGTACGTGAGGTGGTCGCCCTCGGTCGCGAGGATCGTGTAGTCGTCGCCGCGGCGCAGCTCGAGCGCGACCACGCCCGAGACGAGCGACCCGACCCAGCGGCACAGCGACTCGCGCAGCATCAGCGACTGCGGGTCGAACCAGCGACCCTCGTACAGCAGGCGTCCGAGGCGGCGGCCCATCTGGCGGTAGTTGTCGATCGTGGACTCGTTGTGGATCGCCGTGACGAGCCGCTCGTAGGCGACGTGGAGCAGGGCGAGACCGGGGGCCTCGTAGATGCCGCGGGACTTGGCCTCGATGATGCGGTTCTCGATCTGGTCGCTCATGCCGAGGCCGTGGCGCCCGCCGATGGCGTTGGCCTCGGCGACGAGCTCGACGTGGGAGCCGAATGCGCGGCCGTTGATCTCGACCGGCCAGCCGTCCTTGAACCGCACGGTCACCGTCTCGGGCGCGACTGCGACGTCGGCGCGCCAGTGCGCGACGCCCATGATCGGCGTGACGAGGTGCATCGAGGCGTCCAGCGACTCGAGCGACTTGGCCTCGTGCGTGGCGCCCCAGATGTTGGCGTCCGTCGAGTACGCCTTCTCGGCCGGGTCGCGGTAGGGGAGATTGCGCGAGGCGAGGAACGCGCTCATCTCGGCGCGGCCGCCGAGCTCGCGCACGAAGTCGGGGTCGAGCCACGGCTTGTAGATGCGCAGGGACGGGTTGGCCAGCAGGCCGTAGCGGTAGAAGCGCTCGATGTCGTTGCCCTTGAAGGTGCTGCCGTCGCCCCAGATGCCGACCGCGTCGTCGCGCATGGCGCGCACGAGCAGCGTGCCCGTGACCGCGCGGCCGAGGGGCGTCGTGTTGAAGTACGTCTTGCCCGCCGTGGTGACGTGGAAGGCGCCGCACTGGAGCGCCACGAGGCCCTCGTGCACGAGCTGCGCACGGCAGTCGACCACACGGGCCTCCCGCGCGCCGTACTCGAGCGCGCGGGCGCGCACCGCATCGAGGTCGCGCTCGTCCGGCTGGCCGAGGTCCGCGGTGTAGGCCCACGGCTCGGCGCCCTTGGCGCGCATCCACGCGACGGCGGCGCTCGTGTCGAGCCCGCCGGAGAAGGCGAGGCCGACGCGCTCGCCGACGGGCAGCGCGGTGAGGACGGGGGGGCCGCTCACGGTCGGTCCATGTGTCGGGCAGCGATGCCGCTCACGCCGGCGCCTCGCCGAGGCGCACGCGGCCCGCGATCGTCGCCTCCGCGGCGAGCAGGGCGCACCCGCCGACGGCGAGCTCGATGACGGCCACTCCCGGCGTCGCGCGCAGGTCGGCCGCGCCCGAGGCGGCGATCACGACCGCGCTCGCGAGGCTGACCGCCGTGCAGCGGTGGGGCCAGCGGATCGCGGCGAGGATGCTCGCCACCGGGCCGAGGAACGGCACCGCCCACAGCAGGACGAACGCCGGGGAGGCGTCGGAGCCGAACCACCACGTGGGCTTGCCGATCGCGCGGCTCGTGGCGGCGGCCGCGACGAGCGCGGCGACGAACACGACGTTGGTCAGCACGACCGCGCGGCGCCACGGGGCGCTGAGGCGGCCCCTGCGAGGCGGGTGCGCGACCGACGGCGGGGGCAGGACCGACATGTCGCGACCGACAATAGCCTGAGCACGCGATGGCCTCCGCGAAGTTTCGGTGCCTCAGCATCTTCTTCCCGATGTGGAACGAGGAGGAATACATCCGCCGCGCGCTCAACGCGGCGCACGACGTCTGCGAGGAGTTGCTCGAGCAGCGCGTCATCGGCGACTACGAGCTGATCGTCGTGAACGACGCGTCGACCGACCGCACCGCCGAGTTGGCCGACGCCGCCGCGGCGGCCGACCCGCGCGTGAAGGTCGTGCACCACCCCGCGAACCGCAAGCTGGGCGGCTCGATGAAGTCCGGCTTCGCCGCGGCGACGGGCGACGTGGTGCTCTACACGGACGCCGACCTGCCGTTCGACATGCAGGAGGTGCACAACGCCCTGCGCCTCATGCGGCAGTACGAGGCCGACGTCGTGAGCGCCTACCGCTTCGACCGCACCGGCGAGGGCCTCGTGCGGGTCGTCTACTCGGCCCTGTACAACCTGCTCGTGCGGGTGCTCTTCGGCGTGCGGTTCCGCGACGTCAACTTCGCGTTCAAGGTCTGCCGTCGCGAGATCTTCGAGCGGATCCGGCTGCGCAGCGAGGGATCGTTCATCGACGCAGAGCTGATCGTCAGCGCCAAGAAGCTCGGGATGAACGTCGTGCAGTTCGGCGTCGACTACTTCCCGCGGACCCGAGGCGTCTCGACGCTGTCGTCCCCGGGTGTCATCGTGAAGATCCTGCGGGAGGCGTTCGCCCTGCGGCGGCACCTCAACGCGCTCGCGCCCGGATGAGCGACTCGGCCTACGACCGCTGGAGGCCGGCCCTCGCGTCGTTCGCCATCCTCGCCACAGTGGTGGCGGTGGCCGTGCTGCGGCGCGACGACGGCGCGGCGACGGGCGGCGATGAGGCCGTCACGCCGGGGCCCGCCGCCGACGTGGTGATCGAGGCGACCTCGGTGCCGCTCGTGACCGTGCCGCTCGGGCGCACCCTCGGTCCGGACTCGCAGGGCGACGACGTGCGGCGCGTCCAGGAGCGGCTGAAGGCCCTCGGCTTCGACCCCGGCCCCGTCGACGGCGTCTACGGGCAGGCCACGATGCAGGCCGTCTGGGCGTTCGAGAAGCTCGTGCTCGGCACGCCGCGCGAGGACGCGACGGGCGAGGTCACGCCCGAGACCTGGGCCGTGATGCAGGACAACGTGCGCATCCGGCCACGGCGCGACGCCGACTCACCGAGCCACGTCGAGATCTACCTGCCCGAGCAGGTGCTCGTGGTGTTCGAGGGCGAGGTGCCCCGCCTGGTCACCCACATGTCGTCGGGCTCGAGCGAGCCATGGTGCGAGGAGGTCACGATCGACCCGGGCGAGGAGGGCAACGACACCGACGCGCAGATCAAGCGCGGCATCTGCGGCGAGGCGGTGACGCCGCCGGGGATCTTCTACTTCTACAACCGCCGCATGGGCACGCGGGAGACCAAGCTCGGCACGCTGTACAACCCGGTGTACTTCAACTACAACATCGCCGTGCACGGTGCGATCCTCGTGCCGCTCAAGCCGGCGTCGCACGGCTGCGTGCGGATCCCGATGTCGATCGCGCGGTACTTCCCGGGGCTCGTGAAGTACGGCGATCGCGTGTACGTCTTCGACGGGATCAAGGAGCCGGAGGCCTACGGCTCGCCCGTGCCGCCGTGGGACCGCCCGGACCCCGACTACACGACGCTCCCGACGACCACCGTCCCGCCGGTCGCGACGACGCTGGACCCGTCCGCGGCCGGCTCGCCGAGCACGACGACCCCTGCCGGCACGTCGACGACGATCGGCGGCACGGCGAGCACCAGCACCACGACCAGCTCCACGATCGCGGGCGCGCCATGATCGCCTACGACGAGTTCGGCCTCTTCCACGAGAACGTCGCCGAGTACGGGCTCTCGGCCTCGCTGCCGCCCACGGTCGCGCGCGTCGCCATGGAGCTACCCGACGGGCGCACCATGTCCGCGCTGCGCTGGGGCCACGGCGCCCCGCGCGTGGTGCTCGTGCACGGCAGCGCCCAGAACGCGCACACCTGGGACACGGTGGCACTCGCGCTCGGCGAGCCGCTCATCGCCGTCGACCTCGCAGGACACGGGCACTCCTCGTGGCGCACCGACGGCCGCTACGAGCCGTCCGTGCTTGCCGAGGACGTCGCCGCGATGATCGCGGTCCACGCGCCGTCGCCTCGGCTCGTGGTCGGCATGTCCCTCGGCGGGCTCACGACGCTCGCGCTCGCCGCGGCGCGGCCCGATCTCGTGCCCGCGCTCGTGATGGTGGACATCACGCCCGGGGTCAACGGCGAGAAGACTCGGGCGATCACGGACTTCGTCAACGGACCGCAGCGATTCGCGAGCTTCGACGAGCTGCTCGCGCGCACCGTGGCGCACAACCCGACGCGCTCGGAGTCGTCGCTGCGCCGCGGCATCCTGCACAACGCCCGCGAGCTGCCCGACGGGACGTGGGAGTGGCGCTACGACCGCTCGACGCACCCCCCGACGGAGGACGCGCCGTCCGGTGCGCCGACCCCCGGGGCGGAGCGCCTCGCCCGGCTCGCCGCGCTCTGGGACGCCGTCTCGGGCCTCACCTGCCCGCTGACGTTGGTGCGCGGTGGCGCCTCACCCGTCGTGGACGACGCCGACGTGGCCGAGCTGCGCCGGCGCAAGCCCGACGCCCGCGTGGTGGTGGTGGACGGTGCCGGTCACTCCGTCCAGGGCGACCGGCCGGTCTAGCTCGCGGCGATCCTCGCCGAGGCCCTCGCCGCGCGGAGCGAGTCGGCGAGCAGCGCCGCGAGCCCGCACCAGACGAGCGCAAAGCCGAGCAGCCGCGGGTGGTCGAGCGGCTCGCCGTAGGCAAGCCAGCCGAGCAGGAAGTTGATCGTCGGCACCAGGTACTGCATGGGGCCGATGAGGCTGAGCGGGATGCGGTTGGCCCCGCCGCCGAAGAGCAGCAGCGGCACGGCGGTGACGAGCCCCGTCCCGAGCACGAGGGCCCACTCGCCCGCGGTCGCGGTGCCGGCGACGCTCCCTCCGCGGCCCTCGACCAGCGCGAGCAGCACGACCGCCGGCGCGAGGAGCACCAGCACCTCGGAGGTGAGGCTCTCGAGGCTGCCGAGCGGCACCTGCTTCTTGAGGAATCCGTAGGCGCACCAGCTGGCCGCGATGACGAGCGAGGGCCAGGGCAGGCGGCCGTTGGCGATCGTGAGCACCGCGATCGACGCGGCGGCGAGGCCCAGCACCGCCCGGTGGGTGGCCCGCATGCGCTCCCGCAGCACCGCGAAGCCGACCACCATCGTCGCCACGGGCGCGATGAAGTAGCCGAGCGCGGTCGCGAGCACGTCGTCGTGCACGACGCACCAGACGTACGTCGTCCAGTTGACGGTCAGCAGCACGCTGGCGGCGATCACGCGGGCGCACACCGCCCGATCGGCGAACGCCGCACGGACGGCGCCCACCCTGCCGCGCGCGACCACGAGCGGCACGAGCACGACCGCCGACGTGACGACGCGCCAGCCGATCAGCTCGAAGGCGTCGAAACCGTGGAGCAACTTCCAGTACGCGGTGAGTGCACCCCAGAGCAGGTAGGCCGACAGCGCGTACGCGACGCCCGCGCGCAGATCGCTCGGCTGCGCGACGTCCGCGCGCTCGCCCGACACGCGGATCGACGCGACTCGGTAGCCTTAAGCGCGGTGGACGTCGCCTCGCTCGCCGCATGGTCGCGGTGTGCGACCCACGCGCGGCGGCTCGCCGGCACGACGCTCGCGCAGCTCTTCGCCGCCGACCCGGGTCGCGCCGCGCGCGGCACGCTGATGCTGAGCGACGGCGTCGACGAGATCGTCGTCGACGTCTCCAAGCAGTCGATCGACACGCCCGCCTTCGAGGACCTCATGGCGCTCGCCCGCGAGGCCGGCGTGCCCGAGGCGATGGCCCGCACGCGGGCCGGCGAGCCCGTCAACGCC
>CAXRBC010000231.1:0-10188 GCA_964228515.1 Ilumatobacteraceae bacterium | reverse complement strand
GACGCTCTTCCGATCTAGTGTCCCAGCACTTTGTCCAGCGCCCTCGCGACCTCCTCGGCCTCGCGACGACCGTAGCGTTCGTTTAGGAATAGGTTGAACGAGCGCATCTTCATCTCGCGCGCATTATCCGCCTTGACGACGCAGATTCCGAGATCGCGAGTCACCTGCCAGTCGGCGACGATGCACGGATACGTCGGCAGGAGATGGATGCCCTCGGCCTGAAGGGCGGTCGCAATCTCGAGTTTCCGAGCGGCTGCTTTCGGGGAGAGCACGATCGGCATGAAGAACGGCGACTGCCCGCGCGAGTAGGCCATCGGCGTGGCGTGCGATCGCAGCGGTTCCATGGCCGCTGAGAGCTCCTCGAGAAACGAGCGGCGTTGCCGCACCGTCTGCTCGAGGCGAGCTAGTGACGCAGACGCGATCGCGCACGAGAACTCGTCAGTGTTGTGGTTGAGGGCCGAAACCGAGGCATGTCCCGGATCTCCCCCTCGATAGTCCGAGCTCCACTTGGGTCGACCACGATCGGCCTCCTCGAGTACTGCATGTGCGGTCGCCTCGGTGCGCGAATAGACGACGCCACCGGAACCTCCCGAGTGGAGGCTCTTGCGATACATCGTCGAGAATGCGGCAACGTCACCGAAGGTTCCTACGAGCTGACCCTGGCAAATCGACGACCCGCACGTGCACGAGGCGGCGCAGACTCTCGCCCAGGGCGCTTGGCTGCAATCCTCGATGACGGGGATGCCACGAGATCCCGCGCCCGTCATGATCGGCGTCATGTCGAGGGGCTCCCCCGCGCAGTGGACGCCGAAGATCGCCACCGTGCGATCGCTCAAGCCGTGACTGATCTCGCGCCACGACGTGTTGTACGAGAGGGGATCCGAGTCGACGACGACCGGTCCGAGGCCCGCTTCAATGACCGCGAAGACTGATCCTGAGTCCGTGACGGGAGACATGATCACCTCGCCTCCCCGTGGCAGCCGCAGGGCGCGTACGGCGACGTGACAGGCTACCGAGCCCGACGACACCGCGCGTGCGTACCCGCCCCCCATCTCGCGGGCGAACTGCTGCTCGAACTCGCGCTGGAAACGCCCCTCGTACGGGGGGTCGGCCCCTATCCGCTCGTAGTGCTCGAGCACGCCCAGCACGGCGGCGCGCTCCTCTGGACCCATCGCCTCGCGATAGGGGGGCGGATCGTCCCGCACTTTGGGCCCGCCAAAGATCGCAAGTTTCTCCACGACGGCAAGGCTATGTGTCGAGGCGGCGCAGGGAGCGGGCGGCGAAGCCGATCGTGAGCGCGGCCATCACGGTGAGCGCGAGCAGGCCGCCCCACGCGGTGGCCCACGAGAGGTGGTCGGGATCGGCGCGGTCGACGAGACCACCGCGCGCGAGCCGCAGGATGTTGGTCGCGGGGTTTACGCGCGCGACCGAGTGCAGCCAGCCCTGCATCACCGTGAGCGGCACCTGCGCGGTGGAGAGGAACATCACGACGAACACCGAGAGTTGCATGATCGCGGCGCCGCGCATGTCGCGGAAGCGGTAGGCGAGTCCGAGCCCCCACCCCGCCGCCACGGTCGACAGGCCGAGCGACGCCGCGAGTAGCGCGAGCACGCCCCAGGCACCGGCGGTGAACCGCGCGCCGAGCGCGACGCCCAGCGTCGTCACCAGCACGTTCATGATCAGCACGCGCACCCAGGTGGACATGAGCGGGCCGAGGATCAGCGACGCGCGCGACGACGGCGCCATGCGGAGCCGGTCGTAGAAGCCGCTCTCGAGGTCGCGGATCGTCGAGAAGCCGAGGCCGACGCCGCCGAACGCCGAGCCCATGAGGATGCCGAGGGGCATGTACCAGTTGATCGATCGATCGGTGGGGAACCCGGGGAGCCGCGTGACGGCGTAGAAGGTGCCGGAGAAGGCGATCATGTTGAAGATCGGCATCGCGAGCGCGGGGAAGAACGCCGACGGGAGCCGCCTGACGTTGCGGATGCCGCGCATGGCGAGCCCGCGCGCGCTGCGCAGGGTGCCGAGCTCGCTCGGGGTGCCGACCGCGAGGCTCACGACGCCCTCAGCCTGCGCCGCAGCGTCGCGAGCGCGAGCGCGGTGCCCACGGCGCCGAGTGCGGCGGGCACGAGCAGCGCGCGCGCCGCCGCCGAGAGGCTCCAGCCGTCCACGGCGAGCGCGCGCTGCCCTTCGACCATGTGCGACACGGGGTTCAGGTCGGCGATCGTGCGGTATACGCCGCTCATCGTCTCGCGGGGGAAGAACGCGCTCGAGAGGAAGAGCAGGATGAACAGCAGGGGGAACGATCCCTGCACCGCCTCGGCCGAGCCCGTGCGCAGCGCGACGCTCGACATGAGCGCGCCGACGGCGTAGGCCACGAGCATCCCGGCGAGCACGAGCACGACGAAGCCGGGCAGTCCCGCCCGCACCTCGGCGCCGAACGGCCACAGCACGGCGACGAACACGGCGGCCTGCACCGCGCCGAAGAGCGCGCCGCCCGCGAGGCGGCCGAGGAGGATCCCCGTGCGGGAGGTGGGGGAGGCGAGCAGGCGGTCGAAGAAGCCGTCCTGGATGTCGGTGGCGAGGGCCGCGGCACCGGTCACGGAGCCGAACAGCACGCCCTGCGTCACGGTGCCCGCGAGCGAGAACTGCAGGAAGGACGAGACCTCGGGGAAGCCGGGCAGGCGCGTCGCCCGGCCGAACGACGAGTTGCTCAGCGCGGCGAAGAAGAGGGGGAAGACGATGCTGGGAAAGACGAGCGCCGGCTGGCGCACGATCGCGAGCGTCGAGCGCCGCGCCAGGGCGGCCACGTGGGCCGCGCGCATCACGCGCCCTCGAGGCGGTGGCCCGTCGCGTCGGCGAAGACGTCGTCGAGGCTCGGCTCGTGCAGCTCGAGGTGCTGCAGGCGCACGCCGGCCTCGTCGCGCGCGCGCACGACGTCGGTCACGGCGGACGCGCCACCGCGCAGCCCGACGCCGAGCCTGCCCTCGGCGCCCGGGCGGAGGTCGCCGAATCGCGCGAGCACGCCGCGCGCCGCGTCCTGCTGCGCCGAGGGGACGGTGACCATGAGCGACGGTTCGCGCACGCCGGCCTTGAGCTCCGCGGGCGTGCCGAGCCGCACGATGCGTCCGTGGTCGATGATCGCGACGCGGTCGGCGAGCTGGTCCGCCTCCTCGAGGTACTGCGTCGTGAGCATCACGGTCGTGCCCTCGCGGTTGAGCCGTCGCACCTCCTCCCACAGCGCCACGCGGCTCATCGGGTCGAGACCCGTCGTCGGCTCGTCGAGGAACAGCACGGTGGGGCGATGGATCAGCGACAGCGCGAGGTCGAGGCGGCGGCGCATGCCGCCCGAGTACGTACCGACGCGGCGATCGGCCGCCGCCGTGAGCCCCACCCGTTCGAGCAGTTCCTCGGTGCGGCCGCGCGACTCGGCGCGCGGGATGCCGTAGAGCACGGCCTGGAGTGCGAGCAGCTCGCGCCCGGTCATCAGGGGATCGATCGCCGCGTCCTGCAGCGCGACGCCGATGCTCCGGCGCACCGCGTCCGCCTCGCGGACCACGTCGTGTCCGGCGACGCGCGCCGTGCCGCTCGTCGGGCGCAGCAGCGTCGTGAGCATCCGGACCGCGGTGCTCTTGCCCGCCCCGTTCGGCCCGAGGAAGCCGAAGATCTCCCCGGCGCGGACCTCGAGGTCGATGCCGTCCACCGCCTTGACGTCCCCGAAGTGGCGCACGAGCCCCTCGGCGACGATCGGCGACGAGCTCAGGCGCGGGCCCCCGCGATGGCGCGCCACACGCGCTCGGGCGTGGCGGGCATGTCGACGTGGCGCACACCCAGGTGGGTGAGCGCGTCGACGACGGCGGACTGGACGGCGGGCGTCGAGCCGATGGTGCCCGACTCGCCGATCCCCTTGGCCCCCAAGGGGTTGTGGGGGGTGGGGGTCTCCATGCGCACGAGTTCCATCGCGGGCGTCTCGACGGCCGAGATGAAGGCGTACTCCGCCAGGTTGGACGTCGTCGGGTTGCCGTCCGCGTCGTAGCGGACCTCCTCGAGCAGCGCCTGCGCGGCGCCCTGCGCGATGCCGCCGTGCACCTGGCCCTCGAGCAACATCGGGTTCAGCACGCGACCCGCGTCGTCGCAGGCGACGTGGCGTACGTGCCGCACCTTGCCCGTATCGGCGTCCACCTCGACGACGGCGACGTGCGCGCCGAAGGGGAAGGTCGCGCCGCCCGAGGTGAAGGTGTGCTCCTCGACGAGGCCGCCGTCGCCCGCGAGCCGCGACGCGAGGTCGCCCCACGACACCGCGCGCGCGGGCGTGCCCGCGACGTGGAACGCGCCGCGGTCCTTGTCGAGCACGACGTCGGCCGGGTCCGCCTCGAGGGCGCGCGCCGCGTGCTCCCGCGCGGACTCCACGAGCCTGACCGCGGTCTCGTGCACGGCGGCGCCGCCGAGCTGCAGCGAGCGCGAGCCGTACGTGCCGAGGCCGTCGGGCACGAGGTCGGTGTCGCCCCACAGCACGTCGATCCGGTCCATGGGGATGCCCGTCTGCTCGTGCGCGAGCATCGCCCACGAGGTGACGTGTCCCTGGCCGTGCGGCGACGTGCCGGTGTGCACGATCGCGCGCCCGTCGGGCAGCACCTGGATGCGGGCCATCTCCTTGTTGGTGCCACCGCTCGTGATCTCGACGTAGACGCTCACGCCGATACCGATCAGGCGGCGATCGCCCGCGGCGCGTCGACGCGCCGGCTCGGCGCGCAGCGCCGGGTAGTCGGCGGCCGCGAGTGCCCGGTCGAGCGCGCCCGCGTAGTTGCCCACGTCGTATGCCGTGCCGATCGCGGTGGTGTGGGGCGTCTCGAACGGCGCGATCAGGTTGACGCGGCGCACCTCCGCCGGGTCCTTGCCGATCTCGGCGGCGAACATGTCCATGGCGCGCTCGATCGCGGCCGTCGCCTCGGGTCGCCCCGCGCCGCGGTACGCGACGATCGGCGTGGTCGTCGTGACGATCGATCGCGTGCGGCACTCGATCTTGGGGATCGCGTAGACGCCGGACGCCATGGGGCGCGTGCAGAAGGGGGCGAGGACCGTGCCCATGTCGACCGCGCCGCCGCAGTCCTGGAGCACGTCGAGCTGGTAGGCGAGCACGCGACCGTCGCGGGTGCCGCCGATGGCCACCCGCTGGACCTGACCGCGGCCGTGGCCCAAGCCCACCATGGACTCGCTGCGGGTCTCGCGCCAGCGCACCGGGCGGCCGACGGCGGCCGCGAGGCGGCCGAGCAGGCGCTCCTCGGCGTACGAGTCGATCTTGGCGCCGAAGCCGCCGCCGACGTCGGGCGTGATCACGCGCACGGCGGCGGGGTCGACCGCGTTGGCCTTCGCGAGCTGCTTGCGCACGCCCTGCGCGTGCTGCGTGGAGATCCACTGGTGGAGGCGTCCGTCGACCCAGGCGGCGGCGGAGCCGCGCACCTCGAGCGGGCACGGCGCCACCCGCTGGTTGACGAAGCGCCCGCGCACCACCACGTCGCAGCCCTCGAAGAACGACTCGTCGCTCACGCCCGGCATGCCGAGCGCTGCCGTGTCGAACGCGACGTTGGATCCCATCGCGGGGTACACGTGCGTCGTCGACTCCAGCGCGGCCTCGAGTTCGACCAGCGCCTCGAGCGGCTCGTAGTCGATCACGACGAGGTCGGCGGCGTCGGCCGCCTGCTCGGGCGTCTCGGCGACGATGGCGACGATCGGCTCACCGACCCACCGCGCGCGGTCGGAGGCGAGCATCGACTTGAGCGCGTTGGGGTTGTACGGCGCCTTCTCGGCCTCGAGGCCGAGCGTCGCCGCGGTGTGCACCGCGATCACGCCGGGGGCCGCGGCGGCGGCCGAGACGTCGATCCCGCCGATCGTCGCGTGGGCCATGGTGGAGCGGACGTAGTGCACCCACGCCGCGCCGCGCAGCGCGGGCTCGTCGCGCAGGTCGTCCATGTAGACGCCGCCATCGGTGAGGAACTTCGGGTCCTCCTTGCGAAGGACGCGGTTGCCCAGGATGCTGCCGCCCATGCGGGGGCGACGCTACCGCACGCGCGTCAGGGCTGCAGCGGGCCGAGCGGGTGGACGCTGTCGTTCGCTCGTGCGCGCTCTCCGCGCACGGAGAGGATGCCCGAGACGAGCGAGTAGGGCCACCGCGCGGGCATCGCCGCGCTCGCGGCGGGGGCGTCGAGCAGCGGGACGCGCTTCTCGTTGGGCTGCAGATAGCCGAGCTGCGAGCGGATCGCGTCGCGGGTGCCCTGCACGCTGCGCAGCTCGTCGACCTCGTCCTGGAGCACGTCGTTGACGTCCTCGTAGACGGCGTACTTGTCGCGTGCCGCGGCGAGGGCGTCGCGCTGGGCGAACCACGACCGCATCGGCATGACGAACAGCGCCATCACGAATCCCAGCGCGATGACGACGCCGAGCGCCGGCAGCGCGAAGCGGGTCCGGGAGCGCGGGACGACGACGGTCGACACGCCTCCAATTGTGGCGGCGATCGACGCCCGCCGCGCGGACCGACGTGCGACGCGCGGCGATCCGTCGTCAGCGGGGCAGCGGCGCGAAGGCCGCGCGGCCCGGGTATCGCGCCGCGGGGCCGAGGTCGCGCTCGATGCGCAGCAGGCGGTTGTACTTCGCCACTCGGTCGCTGCGCGCGGGGGCCCCGGTCTTGATCTGACCGCAGCCCGTCGCGACCGCGAGGTCGGCGATCGTCGCGTCCTCGGTCTCGCCGCTGCGGTGGCTCATCACGCACGCATAGCGGTGCGCGGAGGCGAGCGACATCGTCTCGAGCGTCTCGGTGAGCGTGCCGATCTGGTTGACCTTCACGAGCACTGAGTTGGCGACGCGCGCATCGATGCCGCTCCGCAGTCGCGCCGCGTTGGTGACGAACAGGTCGTCGCCGACCAACTGCACGCGATCGCCGAGCGTCGCCGTGAGCGTGGCCCACCCGTCCCAGTCGTCCTCGGCCATCGCGTCCTCGATCGACACGATCGGCCACCGCCCGACGAGGTCGGCCCACCACGCCACCAGCCCCTCGGCATCCAGCGAGCGACCCTCACCCTCGAGCACGTAGCGGCCGTCGCGATGCAATTCGCTCATCGCGGGGTCGAGCGCGATCGTGACGTCGCGGCCGGGCTCGAAGCCCGCGTGGCGCACCGCCTCGACGAGCACCTCGATCGCCGCCTCGTTGCTCGCGAGGTCGGGAGCGAAGCCGCCCTCGTCGCCCACGCCGGTCGCGAGCCCGCGCCGACGGAGCACGGCCTTGAGTGCGTGGTACGTCTCGGTCCCCCAGCGCAGGGCCTCGCCGAAGGTCGGCGCGCCGTGCGGCACGACCATGAACTCCTGGAGATCCACGTTGTTGTCGGCGTGTGCACCGCCGTTGAGCACGTTCATCATCGGCACCGGCATGACGTGGGCGGCGGTCCCGCCGACGTGGCGCCACAGCGGCAGTCCGTGCGCCGCGGCCGCGGCGTGGGCCACCGCCAGGCTCGCGCCGAGGATCGCGTTGGCACCCAAGCGCGACTTGGCGGCCGAGCCGTCGAGGGCGATCAGCGTCGCGTCCACCGCGTGCTGGTCGGCGGCGTCCGCGTCGCGCAGCGCGGCGGCGATCTCGCCGTCCACGTGGGCGACCGCGCGCGCGACACCCTTGCCCATGTAGCGCTCGCCGCCGTCGCGCAGCTCGACCGCCTCGTGCTCGCCGGTGGAGGCGCCCGACGGCACCATCGCGTGCCCCCGTGCGCCGGAGGCGAGCACCACCTCCACCTCGACGGTCGGGTTGCCGCGCGAGTCGAGCACCTCGAGCCCGCGCACCGAGACGATGGCCGTCGACATCGCCGTCACGCTACGGGCGGGCCTTGACCTCGTCCCAGAGCGCATCGAGGGCGGCGAGGTCGGCCGCCGCCAGGTCGACGCCGCGTTCCCCGGCCAGCGCCAGCACGCCCTCGAAGCGCACGCGGAACTTCTCGGTCGCTCCCCGCAGGGCGGTCTCGGCGTCGGCCCCCAGGTGCCGCGCGAGGTTGACGACCGAGAAGAGCAGGTCCCCGACCTCCATGCGCACGGCCTCGGGGTCGCCACCCTGGGTCGCCCGGCGCAGCTCGAGGGACTCCTCGGTGAGCTTGTGCCAGGGCCCGTCGGCGCTCGGCCAGTCGAAGCCGCGGTCGGCCGCGCGGCGCTGCACCTTGGCGGCGTACATCAGTGCGGGCGCGGCACGCGCCACCCCGTCGAACGGTCCGACCTCGCCCGACGCAGTCGCCTCCCGCTCGCGCCGCTTGACCTCTTCCCAGGTGGACACCACGTCGCCGGCGGACTCGGCCACCGCGTCGCCGAACACGTGTGGATGTCGGCGCACGAGCTTGTCGTGGATTGCGCGCGCCACGTCGGCCATCGTGAATCGGCCCTCCTGCTCGGCGATCGTCGCGTGGAACTCGACCTGGTACAGCAGATCACCGAGCTCCTCGATGAACGCGTCGTCGGTCGTCGCATCGGACGGGTCGAGCACCGAGATCGCCTCGACGACCTCGTACGTCTCCTCGAGCAGGTAGCGCACCAGCGAGCCGTGCGTCTGCTCGCGGTCCCACGGGCAGCGATCCCGCAGCGTGCGCGCGAGTCCGTGCAGCCGCACGAGTGCGCCGGCGACCGGCTCGCCCAGCGAGGGGATCCACAGTGACGTGAGGTGGTCGGCCTCGACCACGCGATCCATCTCCGCCCACGTCGTGTGCACGACCCGCTCCTCGGCGGTGCCGAGTCGCACGAGGAGCGCGACCGGCTCGTCGCCGCTCGCCGACTCGTGCGCGAGCTTCACGTCGGAGAGCACCCAGTTGGCGTGGCACTGCGCGACGAGCATCGGCCCGCGCGCCCCCGCGGCCTGCTCGGCGAATCGGTGTGCGTCCACGAGCCGCACGCCCTCCGCGAACGGGTCGACGCCGAGCGCCGCCCAGGCCGCGTCGAGGAACCCGACCGCGGGCTCCACCCTCACGTCCACCCGCGCGTCGACGCGCAGGAGGTCGACCGTGCGCTCGAGCACGAGTGGCGAGCCCGGCACGGCATACACCACGGCGCCGTGTGCACGCGCCGCCGCGACGAGCCGCTCGACGATCGCGGCGTACACCGCGTCGAAGGTGGAGTGTCGCTCGTACTCGTCATCGAAGGTCTCGGCGCCGAGCCCGAGCACGACGCCCGCGCTCGGGTGTTGCGCGGTGCGCAGGTCGCGCGCGGGGTGCGACGCGAGCGCGGCGCGCGTCGCGTCGGTCAGGTGCGCGGGGTCACCCGGGCCGAGGCCGACGACGGTGATGCGCGGCGCCATCGGCGCGGCGTCAGGTGTTGGCGTCGACGCGGCCGGCCGCCGGGTTCCACCGTCCGTAGGCGGAGTCGACCGTGATGTCCGCGGTGGCGAGGAGGCCGTCGAGCAGCGCGGCGCCGGGATCCTCGGCCGTGGCGGCCCGCAGGTCGTCGGCCACCTCCTCGTAGGGCCGCACGAGGATCACGTGCCAGCCGAAGGACGACCGCACCGGGTCGCTGGGCACGCCCGCTCGCGCCGCGAGCGCCCCCGCCACGAAGTCGGGGTCGAACGAGCTCCACAGTTCCCGCAGCGCGATGCACCGGCCCGTCGGGCCCTCGAGGGCGCCCCCGGTGGTGGCGGCGGCGGGCTCGTCGGAGGGCGCCGCCGCGACGTCGGCGAAGTCCGCGCCGCCGCGCAGCTCGTCGAGGAGCTCGCGAGCGCGGTCGCGCGAGCCCACCACGAGGTGGCGCAGGCACAGCGCGCCGAGCGCGGCGGGCGCTCGGTCGGAGGTCGCGCGCGCCTCGTCGTCGCCCGGGGCGGCCAGCCGCCCACGCGCGGCGATCGCCGAGTTGATGTCCAGCACGAGCGTCTCGAGGTGGGTGGGGGCGGTGCCGAGCTGGCCGGCGGCCTCCATGCCGTCGCGCGCCGCCTCGCGATCGGCGTTGGTCACGGCCTCGCCGCGGGCCGCCAAGAGCTGGCGGGTCGCCTCGGCCTGGATCAGGGCACCGAGCACCCCGCGCACGGAGTCGCCCGGCGCGATGCCGCCGACGAGCGAGACCTGGCCGACCTCGGCGAGGTCGCGCAGCGTCGTCTCCACCTCGTCGCGCGAGATCCGCACCCCGTCCACGGTCGCGGCGGTGGGTCGCACGATGCCGCATCCGGAGAGCAGTCCCGCG
>CAXRBC010000230.1:0-5821 GCA_964228515.1 Ilumatobacteraceae bacterium | reverse complement strand
GGGCGAGCGCCGCCCGGGCGGCGGCGGCCAGCGCGTCGGCGAGGTCGGCGGGGAATCGCAGGCCCGCCTTCGGCGGCTCGCCGGCCAGCTGCAGCGCGCGCGCCACGCGCCCCACGGCCGTCGCGGCGCGGATGTCCTCGTACCAGTGCTGCAGCTCCGTCTCCTGGCGCGTCGCCAGCGCGCCGCGCATCTCGGCCGCGAGGGCTCGCGTCGTCTCGTCGCGCACGATCATCGGGTCGTCGCTCGCCGCCACGACCGCGCGCAGGTCGCGCAGGTCGACGCGATCGAGATCCGCCTTGGCGGCCTCGGCGCGATCCAGCCCCTCCGCGACGCGGAGACGCGGCAGCAGGTCCTGGGCCATCGCGACGACGCCGTCGGCCTTGATGGTGGGCTTGCCGTCCTTGACCAGCGAGGCGTTCTGCGCCTTGACGGCCTCGCGCACGGCGCGGATGCCACCCTGGAGCGCGCGCTCCGCGACCGGACGCTGCTCGGCCGACAGCGCGGCGAGCGCGGCGTCCCGATGGGCGCGCGCAGGGCGCAGGCGGCGCGCCGAGGGGCGCTTGGGCAGCTCTGGGGGCGGTGGCGCGAACGCACGCCGGGGACGGCGCTCGCCCTCCTCACCGCGCGGCCGGCGCTCGCGATCGGGGCCGCGGCGGCCGTCGCGACCCTTGCGCTCCCGCGACGCCGCGCGCGGTGCGCGGGTCTCGGTGACGGGCTGGAACTCCGAGGTCGCGAGCTGCAGGAGCACCGGGGCGTCGCGACGCACGCGGCCCGCGACCACTCCGAGGACGGTGGCCCCGTCGACGCCCGTCTCCACCTCGACGCGCAGCGTGTCGCCCACCTTGGCGCCGTCGCCGATGACCGCGGCGTCCACCACGCCCTTGGGCAGGAGTGCACCCGCGGCCTTCCAGGTGAACGAACCGTCGGCCCGCACGCTCGTGAGCTCGACGTCGAGTCGACGCGACATGGGCCTCCACGGTATCCGTGCGGCGGCGACGACCCTCAGGCGCGGTGAGCGCACGGCGCACGTGGCTACGGTGAGGTCGTGACGCTGTATGCCCTCGGGGATCGCGTGCCGCGCATCCACGAGCGCGCGTTCGTGCACCCGGACGCGGTCATCATCGGGGCGGTGACGGTGGGCGAGGACTCGTCGATCTGGCCGGGCGCCGTGCTCCGCGGGGACGACGGGGAGGTCGTGGTGGGTGCGCGCACCAGCATCCAGGACAACTGCGTCCTGCACACCACGCCGGAGACACCGACCGTCGTGGGCGACGACTGCGTGATCGGGCACCTCGTGCACCTCGAGGCCTGCACGGTCATGGACGGTGCGCAGGTGTCGTCGGGCGCGATCGTGCTGCACCGCGTGGTGGTCGGCACGGGCGCGATCGTCGCCGCCAACGCCGTGGTGCTCAACGACACCGAGATACCGCCCGGAGCACTCGCCGTGGGCACGCCCGCCGTGATCAAGGAGGGTCGCGCGCGCAGCGAGGACATCGCGCGAGGCGCCGCGATCTACGTGCGCAAGGCCGAGCGCTTCCGCCGGGAGATGCGACGGCTCGACTGACGCAGGCCCGCGCGGTACGCGCGATGTCCGACCGCGCGGCGCCTCAGGCGATGGCGTGGTGCAGCGGCGAGAGGTCGAGCTCGTCGGCGGCGTCGAGGTGTCGCACCGCCTCGCGGCGGAACGCCTCGCACAGGTCGGCGCGGAAGAACTTGGCGCCCTCCCGCACGACGTAGTTGAGCAGGAAGAACTTGAACGCGAGGGGGAGAAAGTCGACGTCGCGCGGCGCGAGGGGCGCGACGTCGTGGTACGCCGCGACGAACGCGGCGAATCGTGGCTCGACGAGGGTGTGCGGCGAGTACGACCAGTGCGTGCGGTCGCCCGTGCGGGAGGACACTCGCGACAGGAAGTAGAAGTCGAGGAGTCGAGACTCGACCCGGAACCAGTCGTAGTCCCATCTGCTGAAGAGACGGAAGCCACGCGGCTCGTCGACGACGGAGAAGTTGCCGAGGTTCCAGTCCACGAGGATCGGGATGCGCGGCCATTCGTCGTAGTGGCGGCGCTCCAGCTCGCGGAGCAGCGAGTGGGCGTGGGCCGCCAGCGCGGCGACGTCGCCCGCGGGGACGCCGAAGTCCTCGTCGGCGCCCGGGGCGCGCAGTAGGTCGAGGAGATGGATGAGGTCGCCCTTGACGCTGTGCGACGTCGGCGGCAGGGAGGGCGCGATGGTGCCGCACTCGAGGTGGAACGCGGCGATCTCCCTCGCGAGCACGGCGACCTGTGTGTCGTCGAGGCGGCGGGGGAGCTGGTGGCCTCGCTCGACGTCGACGTAGAAGGCGACCCAGCGCTCGCCGTCGTACCAGAGGTACGGGCGGCCGTCGCGACCGACGACCTCGGCGAGGAAGCCCGCCCATCGGCCCCCGCGCAGCCCGGCACTGAGGCGCGCCAGGCGGTCGTGGTCCTCTGCGAAGAGGAAGTACGAGCCGTAGGACGAGACCTTCGCGATCACGTGGGACGCGTCGTCCAGGGTGAGGCGGAACACCCGATTGGTCGAGACGTGGGCACTGGTCTCGGCCACGCCCGTGATGCGGCGGGGATCCCCGAGGCCGTCCCAGGCGGCGGCGAGGGCCCGCTCGGTCGCGGTCACGCGGGACCCGGCTGGACGTGGCTCAGGCGAGGGCGGCGCGCACGCCTGCGGCGAAAGCGTCCACGTCGTCCGAGGTCACGTCCCAGGCGGTCATCCAGCGGGCCTGATCTCGCGAGGCATCCCAATCCCAGAAGAACGTCCAGTCCTGCAGGCGGCCGCGAATCGGCTGCGCGATGGTGGGGAAGAGGCTGTTGGCCCGCGGAGGCGCGCCGAGGCGCAGCGACGCGAGGTCGGCGACCGCTCCGTGCAGGCGCGCCGCCGCGGCATTGGCCTGCTGGCCGAGCGTGATGAAGAGATCGTCGCGCAGCAACGCCGAGTACTGCGCGGCGATGAACCGCGTCTTGGAGTGCAGCTGCCCGACCTGCTTGTGCACGCGGCGAGCCCGGGCGGTGAACCGAGGGTCGCGCGAGAGGAAGACCACCGCCTCGCCGAAGACGCCGCCCGCCTTGGTGCCCCCGAAGGTGAGCACGTCGACGCCCGCGTCGATCGTCATCGCACGCAGCGCCTCGCGAGTGCCGCCGAGCGCCGCGGTCGCGTTGGCGATCCGCGCACCGTCCATGTGGACCGCGAGGCCGGCGTCGTGCGCGGCGTCGCAGAGGGCGCGGACCTCCGCGACCTCGTAGAGCGTGCCGAGCTCCGTGACCTGGGTGAGCGACACGACCGCCGGCTCGGCGTGATGGATCGAGTCGCGCAGGGGGAGCACCGAGCGCAGCATGTCGGGCGTGAGCTTGGCATCCAGGCTCGGGAGGTCGATGAGCTTGGCGCCGAGGATGCGCTCCGGCGCGCCCGTCTCGTCGACGGCGATGTGGGAGGACGAGGTGCAGACCACCGCCTCGGCGGGCCGCAGCATGCACGCGAGGGCCAGCACGTTGGCCCCCGAGCCGCCGTAGGCGAACAGCACGTCGACCTCGGCGCCGAAGAGCAGACGGAACTCGTCGACCGCGGTGCGCGTGAGGTGGTCGACCCCGTAGGCGAGCGCGTGCCCCGTGTTGGCGCGCACGAGCGCCTCGAGCACGGCCGGGTGGGCGCCCGCGGCGTTGTCGCTCGCGAAGAAGCGCGCCGGCGCGGGGGGGAACGCACCGGTCGCCACGGCGTCAGTCTCGCGGGGAATCCGCGGCTCGCGCGTGCGGACCGCCTACTATTTCGTCGTGACGAAAAAGCGAGCGGCGCGCCCAGCGGCCGACCCGCGGAGCAGGTGCGGGTGGTGTCGCGGCCCGATCGCCCAGCCCGCGGGACGGGGCCGGCCGCGGCGATTCTGCTCCCAGGCCTGCCGCCAGTGGGACTGGGTGGCGAGGCAGCGGGCCAGCGAGCTGCGCCTCAGCGAGGACGAGCTGGTGCTCGCGCGTCGCGAGGTCGAGGGGCTCCGGGACGGCCTCTGGCTGTTGCGATGCGCCGTGGACGAGGCCAGGGCCGATCTGGCAGCCGAGCCGTCTCCGGGCGCGAGGACCTATCTCGGGGTGCTCAGGAGCCTCCTGCGCGCGTCTGACGGCGTGCTGAAGGCCACCGCGACGCCGGAGCAGCCCACCACCAGGCGGGGTGGGCGACGGTCGACTCGGCGCCCATAATCATCGTTATGTAGGTTGCCCCCTGCGGCGTCTGGGACGCGTGCCAGGTTGTGGCGGCGGAGTCTGGGACGTGCGCCAGGTCGCGCCCAGCGGCGTCGGGGACGCGCCTTAGGTCGCGCCCAGCCGTGTCGCGGACGCGTGCCACGTCGTAGCTGCGGCGTCGGGGGCGCGCCTCAGGTCGTGGCCGCGGCGATCCCCGCCACGAGGTCGGCGAGCTCGGCCCGCGCTCCCCCCGGCACGTGGGCGTCGTAGATATTCGTCATGACGTTCTGCGTCATCGACTCGGCCGCCTCGAATCGATCTGTGAGGTGCGCCACGTCGGGCCAGGGCTCGCGGTACCCGTGGAGCTGCGCGATGAACGCGCCGCCCTTCGGGTCGAGCACGATCGCCTCGATGCCGGTGAGGCCCTGGGCCGCCACCGACGCGACGTGCACGGATCCCCGCAGCTCGCGTAGCCAGGTGACGAGCCGGTAGGCCCGCGCCGGCGCGTCGTCGGCGAGCGGCTCGCGGCGCAGGCCCGCGAAGAGCGACAGGCCCAGGGGGTCGACGCCCCGAACGACGGGCTCGGCGAGCTCGGCGAACCGCGCGAGGCCCGGTGCGGCGGCCAGGTGTGCGCGCCCCCATGCGTCGCCCGCTCCTGCATAGCGGCGGCCGGCGGCGCGCGCGCCCTCGACGGCGCCGCCGCGCGCCCACATCTTGGCGACGACGCCCTGGGAGAAGAACCCGAACGCGGCGTACACCACGTCGGCGTCGACGTCGCCGAGGACGCCGCCCCGCCCCGCCACGTAGAACGAGAAGCCGTCGGGGTACCCCGCGTCGGTGCCGATCGCGGCCGTGGCGGGGTCGAGCATGTACTTCGAGCCGAGGCTCGACAGGGTCGGATCGATGGCGCGGCTCAGGTCGAGGGCGGTCATGGAACGGGTCATGCGGCGAGGCTAGGTGGCGGGCTACGCTGACCCCACAGTCGCACGGGAGAGTGTCCGCCCAGCCAGGGCGGACACACCGAAGGAGCAACCGCCCCGGAATCTCTCAGGTACAAGGACCGCGCGACTGCCACACGCTGGAAAGCGAGGTCCGGGTCACCGGGCCCCCACCGACGGTGAAACGGTCGCGGGCGATCCGCGACCGGAAGCTCTCAGGTCCACCACAGCGGGGGCGTCAGACCACGACGCACCCGGAGGACCCATGGCCACCGTCCCGCACGAGCGCAGCGAGCGCGCATTCACCGACCGCCACATCGGCATCGACGACGATGCCCGGCAGCGCATGCTGCGGGTCGTCGGCGCGCCGAGCCTCGATGCGCTCATCGACGAGACCGTGCCGGCGTCGATCCGCATGCGTGGGCCGCTCCCGCTCCCCCACGGGCTCACCGAACCGGCCACGGTGGCCCGGCTGCGCGCGATCGCGTCGGAGAATCGCGTGCGCCGCAGCCTCATCGGCATGGGGTATCACCCGACCGTCACGCCGCCCGTGATCCTGCGCAACGTGCTCGAGAATCCGGCGTGGTACACGGCGTACCCGCCCTACCAGCCCGAGATCAGCCAGGGACGGCTCGAGGCGCTGCTCAACTTCCAGACCGTCGTCACCGAGCTCACCGGACTCCCCGTGGCG
>CAXRBC010000229.1:0-5243 GCA_964228515.1 Ilumatobacteraceae bacterium | reverse complement strand
ATGCGCTGCGGCACGCCACGCGCCGGTGCGGCCGCGGACCGGCGCGGGGTCGACGGTGCGCGGTCCGCACGGCTCGGTCGCGACGCGGGTCGCTCGTCGCGGACCGCGGCGGCGTCGGGGTCGTCGCGCTCGAGGTCGTAGATGCCCGCATCGCGCGGCGACGGGTCGCGATACTGCGACGCGCCCTCGAAGCCGGGCGGCACGTCGACGGGCACCTGCTCGTCGTGCTCGTCGCGACCGTCGTCCGCGTCGTCCGACCGCGCGATCATCCTCCACCCGCCGCGCGAGGCACCGCGCACGAGCGACCACAGCTCGGGCGCGCTCTTGCCCGACGCCATCATCAGCGCGACGAGGAGCGCCGCGAGGAGCAGCACCGACGCGCCGACGCCGCTCAGCAGCGCGGCCAGCGGCGCGCCGATCCCGACGCCGACCCACCCGCCGACGCGCTCGCCGTCGCCCGACAGCCACACGTGGGCCAGCGCGAGCGCGACGACGAGCACGAGCGACCAGCCGACGCCCACCCGGGCGCGGGCCTCCCAGTCCTTGCGGCGCAGCAGCGGCCAGCCGATCCCGACGCACAGCACCGGCAGCACGAAGCGCCCGCCACCGAGGGCCCAGCCCGCCACCCCGTCGACGAAGCGCCCGAGCGGGCCCGCGACCCGCAGGTAGGTGGACAGGAGCAGCAGCGCGCCGGCGGCCACGAGGCCCACTCCGGTGAATTCGGCGCCGCGCCCCTCCACGAGCCGCGCCAGCATGGGCTCGCGCGCGGCGCCGCGCACGCGGGGTCCGGGGTCCGCGGGACCGTGCTCGCGCAGGCGGGGACCGCGCGCGGCGCCCGAGGCGGGGCGCGACCTACCGGCCCCCGAGCGGGGCGTGCGTGCCATGCATCAACGGTACCCCCGGGCTCAGCGGCGCCGGCGGACTCCCCGGACGCGCGTCGCGCCGCCCCCGCCGCGCGACGCGCCCGCACCCGCCGACGCGCCTCGCGAGCGCGTTCGACCGCGACCGCCACCCTGCGACGGCGGCACGACGTACTCGGCGGGCACGCTGCCGACGATCTCGATGCCGTCGTCGTCGATCTCGATCTGGTCGCCGTCCTCGCAGATCACGACGTGGTCGTCGGCCACGCCCATCGTGCGCGCAAGTTCGCCGTGCGCGACGAGTCCCATGTACTCACCGTGGATGGGCACGAACCACTCGGGCTCCGTCACGTTGAGGTACGTCTTGAGGTCGTCGGCCTGCGCGTGCCCGGTGGCATGCACGTCGGCGATGCCGGAGTGGACCACGGTCGCGCCGCGGCGGATGAGCGCCTCCATCACCGCGTTGACGGCCCGCTCGTTGCCCGGGATCGCGTGGCTCGAGAAGATCACGGTGTCGCGGGCCCCGACCTTCACGTGGCGACTGTCGCCCTTGGCGAGCAGCGTCAGCGCCGACATCGCCTCGCCCTGGGATCCCGTGGAGATGATGCACACGTCGGCGGGGTCGTGGTCGCGCAGGTCCTCCGCGGCGACCAGGCGCCGCTCCGGGATCTTGAGCAGGCCGAGCTCCCGGGCCATGCGGATGTTGTTGATCATGGATCGACCGAGCGGCACGACCACCCGTCCCGACTCGATCGCGGCGCGCGCGATCTGCTGGATGCGGTGCACGTGGCTCGCGAACGACGCGGTGATGATGCGGCGGCCGGCGTGCTCGTTGAAGAGCTGGCGCAACACCGCGCCCACGTCGGACTCGGACGGGGCGTGCCCCTTCTCCTGGGCATTGGTCGAGTCCGACATGAGCAACCGGATGCCGGGGCCGTCGGCGAGCGCGCCGAGCCGCGCCAGGTTGTTGCGGCGGTGGTCGACGGGCGTGAGGTCGAGCTTGAAGTCACCCGAGTGCACGATCACGCCCTGCGGGGAGTGGATCGCGATCGCGTGCGCCTGCGGGACCGAGTGGGTGACGGGGATGAACTCCACGTCGAACGGGCCGATCTTGCGACGCTCGTTGTCCTTGACCTCCACGAGGCGGGTGCGGTCGAGCAGCCGCGCCTCGTGGATGCGGGTGCGGGCGAGCCCGAGCGTCAGCGCCGACCCGAAGACGGGGAACGAGCAGTCGCGCAGCAGGTACTGCAGCGCCCCGACGTGGTCCTCGTGGCCGTGGGTGGCGACGCAGCCCTCGATCCGCGTACGGCGCTCGAGCAGCCAGCGGAAGTCGGGGATCACCACGTCGGCCTCGGGCATCTCCGGGCCCGGGAACATGAGGCCGCAATCGATGAGCAGGATCCGCCCGGCGATCTCGATCGCCATGCAGTTGCGGCCGATCTCCCCCAGTCCCCCGAGGAAGGTGATGCGGACGGGCGCGGCCATCAGCGCCGCGCGGCGCGTGCGGCGAGGAGGTTCGCCCACACCCGCTCCGCGCGCTCCGCGAGCCCCGCGGGCGGCGGGCCCATGGGCGGTCGCGCGTCGCCGACGGGGATCCCGAGGTGGCGCATCATCACCTTGCTCGGGATCGGGTTGGGGTTGTCGTCGCCCGTCTCGAAGGCGAACGACTCGAGGAGCCGCTGGTTGACCAACCGGGCGCCCTCGACGTCGCCGCGCTCCCACGCGGCGAACATCTCCTGGTGGTCCTCGGCGCACCAGTGCGTGGCGACGCCGATCACGCCCGTCGCGCCGACCGACATGAAGGGCAGCGTGAGGTTGTCGTCACCCGACAGCAGCTCGAAGGACGCCGGCACCTGCGACATCAGCACCGCGGTCTCCGCCGGATTGCCCGCCGCGTCCTTGAGGGCCGCCGCGTTGGGCACCTCGCGCGCCAGCCGCGCGAGCGTCGCCGTCGCGATCTTGCGCCCGGTGCGCACGGGGATGTCGTAGATGACGACCGGCAGCGTGGTCGCCGCCGCGATGGCGCGCAGGTGCGCCTCGATGCCCGACTGCGGCGGACGGTTGTAGTACGGGCAGACGGCGAGGATGCCCGCCACGCCGAGGCGCGTCGCCTCCCGCGTGAGGTGCACCGAGTGCGCGGTGTCGTTGGACCCCGTGCCGGCGATGACCGGCACGGTCACCGCCTCGGCGACGGCGGCGAAGAGCGAGAGCTTCTCGTCGTCGGAGAGCGTCGGCGACTCGCCCGTCGTGCCCGCGACGACGAGCCCGTCGTTGCCGTGCTCGACGAGCCACCGCGCGAGGCGGCGAGCGGCGTCGAGGTCGAGCGCGCCGGCCGCGTCGAACGGCGTGACCATCGCCGTGAGCACGCGGCCGAAGCGCGGCGTCGTGCGGGGCATGGCCAGAGACTACGACCCGGGCGCGGGACGACCCGCCCGAGGGCGGGCGACCCGGCTAGGCGTGCGCCGCGGCGACCGGATCGGCGAGCGGCTTGCCGATCTCGAACTTGAGGTACTCGTCGCCGGTCGACTCCCAATTCTCGAACTGGATGACGCCCATCTCCTCGAAGCGATGGCGCAGCCAGGAGTCGTTGCGGTCCAGGAGGCCGAGCTTCTTGCAGTTCGGCACGATCTTGGCGAAGAGCATCTGCTGGAACACCTTGCGGGTCGGGTCGTTGATCACGAGTGGAATCACCGTCTTGGGGTCGACCCCCATGTGGTGCCAGACCTCCTGCTGGAGGAAGCGGTCGCGCATGCGGAGGCTCGCCTCGTAGGCGAACTCCTGGCGCTCCTTGATCTCCGGGTCGGACATCTGGTCGTAGACCTCCTTGAGCGACAGCACGCCGAAGGCCACGTGGCGAGCCTCGTCGCTCATCACGTAGCGCAGCAGCTGCTTGAGCAGCGGCTCGCCGGTGAGCTGGTGGAGGTAGCCGAAGGCCGCGAGCGCGAGGCCCTCGACCATGATCTGCATGCCGAGGTAGGTGAAGTCCCATCGCGAGTCGTTGACGATGTCGTCGAGCAGCAGTCGCAGGTGCGGGTTGATCGGGTAGCCGCCGCCCAACTTCTCGTCCAGGTAGCGGGCGAAGACCTCGACGTGGCGGGCCTCGTCGACCACCTGGGTGCTCGCGTAGAGCTTGGCGTCGTACCACGGCACGGTCTCGGTGATCTTGGCCGTGCAGATGAGGGCACCCTGCTCGCCGTGCAGGAACTGCGAGAGCGACCACCGTCGGCTGTGGATGCCGAACTCGGTCCACTCCTTGTCGCCCCAGGACGCGAGCTTCGTGTCCTTGTACCACTCGGGCGAGATGCCGCTGCCGATGTTGGCCTGGTCGTCACGCACGACCTTCTCCAGGTCCACGTCGGTGTCCCAGGGCAGGTCGGTCGCCGCGTTCCACTGGCCCGTCTTGGCCTTCTCGTAGAGCTTGCGCAGCGCGGGGCGCGCGAGCGAGTAGTCCCACGTGAAGATCGAGTCCGCGTTGTTGGTCACGACGTGCTCGACCTCGGTCGGGTCGGTGAGCGGCACGGTCATGATCGCCTCGAGGTTGTCGATGCCGTCCCGGCCGATGATCCGCTGGTTCTCCTCGGCGCTGATGGTGTTGGTCATGGCTGCTCCTTCGTGGTGGTCGTGGAGTGGTGGGTGGATGCGAGGACGTGGAGGCGGACGAACTCGCGCGCGTGGTCCGCCCGCGCGAAGTCGTAGCGCACCGAGGGCGACAGGAAGTACGAGATCACGACGCGGACCACGAGCTCGACCAGCTCGAGGGCGCGGTCGCGGTCGACGAACTGCTCGAGCAGCGGCGTGAAGTAGGTGGTCGCGAGCCCGACGATGCGGGGCACGCCGCCCAGCGTGAGCTGCGTCGCGACCTCGCCCGGCGTGGCCGCGAGCATCGTCGCGAGGTGGTCGTCGTGGCGCAGCTCGCTCGTGGCCACCGTCATGCAGCGCACGATGAGGTCCTCGAGGTCGGCGGCGCCGTCGGTGTGCAGGCGCACCGTCGTGAGGAAGGTCTCGAGCTCGCGCACGCGCAGCGCCTCGAGCAGCGTCTCGCGCCCGCCTGGGAACGCTCGGTAGAGCGTCGCGCGCGACACGCGCGCCGCGCGGCACACGTCGGCGATCGTGAACCGGTCGACGCCCCATCGGTCGACGCACGACTTGGTCGCGTCCAGCACCTGCGACTCGACGTCGACGCCCGCCATGTGCTGAGACACTAAGACGTTCGATGTCTCATCGTCAAGTGCCGCCGCCCATGGGTCGGCGGCGCCATCGACCGCGGGCCCGCCGCTACGGTGGCGACCACACGAGACCCAGTCCCACAGGAGTCGATCCCGCATGATCCGCCGCCCCGCCCACCGCCCACTCGTCCTGGTCGCCGTCGCGGCCCTCGCGCTC
>CAXRBC010000228.1:0-3092 GCA_964228515.1 Ilumatobacteraceae bacterium | reverse complement strand
AGCGTGTAGAGCTGCTTGCCCGTCAGCGTCTCGGGCACGTCGTTGCGCACGATCTTCTGCGCGAGGCCCTCGACGATCGCGGTCTTGCCGACGCCGGGCTCGCCGATGAGCACCGGGTTGTTCTTGGTGCGCCGCGAGAGGATCTGCATGACGCGCTCCATCTCGCGCTGGCGGCCGATGACGGGGTCGAGCTTCTTGTCGCGGGCGAGCTGCGTGAGGTTGCGACCGAACTGGTCGAGGATCTGGCTGCCGCCCTTCTCCTGGACCGTGTCCTTGGAACCGCCGACCGTCTCGCCCTCGGACTTGCCGGGGCCCTGGTACCCGGAGAGCAACTGGATGACCTGCTGGCGCACGCGGCTCAGGTCGGCGCCGAGTTTCACGAGCACCTGCGCCGCGACGCCCTCGCCCTCGCGGATCAGGCCGAGGAGGATGTGCTCGGTGCCGATGTAGTTGTGACCGAGCTGGAGCGCCTCGCGCAGCGAGAGCTCGAGCACCTTCTTGGCGCGCGGGGTGAACGGGATGTGGCCCGAGGGGGACGACCCGCCCTGGCCGATGATCTCCTCGACCTGCGCGCGCACGGCCTCGAGCGAGATGCCGAGCGCCTCGAGCCCCTTGGCGGCGACGCCCTCGCCCTCGTGGATCAGGCCGAGGAGGATGTGCTCGGTACCGATGTACGAGTGGTTGAGGAGGCGGGCCTCCTCCTGGGCGAGCACGACGACCCGGCGGGCCCTGTCGGTGAAGCGCTCGAACATGTGCCCGAATTGTATCGGCGTGCATCCGAGGTGCTCGCGACGCAGCGACGAGAGGGCGCGAGGGATCGGTCGCTGCGCTCGTCGGCGCGCAGGACGCGCGTCGTAGCCTGTGGACATGCCCGTGGGCTCGCCGCTGCTCGCCCTCGCCTCGATGCGCACGGACCGCGAGCGGGTGGAGCGCGCGTTGCGCGACGCGGTGCGCACGCCGGACGCGTACCTCAACGAGATCGCGCTGCACCTCATCGTCGCGGGCGGCAAGCGCCTGCGCCCCGCGCTGGCCATCGTCGGTGCGCAGTCGGTCGACGACGGCGTCGTCTCCGACGACGTGATCCGCGGCGGCATCGCCTGTGAGCTCGTGCACCTCGGCTCGCTGTACCACGACGACGTGATGGACGAGGCCGAGACCCGCCGCGGCGTCGAGACGGTCAACGCGCGCTGGGGCAACCTGCAGGCGATCCTCGCCGGCGACTTCCTGCTCGCCCGCGCGTCCGAGATCGCGGCCTCGCTCGGCACCGAGGTCGCGGGCCTGCTCGCGCGGACCATCGCGCGGCTGTGCGAGGGCCAGATCGAGGAGCTGCGACACACCTACGACGTGTCGCGGTCGGTGCCGTCCTACCTGCTGAGCATCGAGGGCAAGACGGCGTCGCTCTTCGCGACCGCCGCGCGCATCGGCGCGATCGTCGCGGGCCACGATCGGCCCCGGGTCGAGGCCCTCACCAACTACGGGACCGCCTACGGAATGGTCTTCCAGATCGTCGACGACGTCCTCGACGTGATCGCGACCGACGAGGAGCTCGGCAAGCGCGCGGGCCACGACATGGAGGAGGGCGTCTACACCCTGCCCGTGCTGCTCACGCTCGCGCAGGGGGACGCGCCCGCCGACCACCTGCGGGGTCTGCTCGGCGGTCCGCTCGGCGGCGCCGAGCGCGAGACCGCGCTGCGGATCGTGCGCGCGGGGCTGGGCGTGAAGCACGCGATCGAGACGGCGTGGGACTACGTGGCGCTGGCCGAGGCGGAGTGCGCGAAGCTCCCCGCGACGGACGCGGTCGACGCGCTGCGCGCCGCGCCGCGCGTGCTGCTCGAGTCGGTGATCCGCTAGCCCGACCGCCCCGTCGCGCCGCTAGGGCGCCGTGCCGTCCGCGGGTGGCTCGTACGAGTAGATCGTGACGGCGATGTCGTCGGGGGTGTGGACGACGGTCATGCCCGGACAGATCGAGTCCGTGCGGGTCGGTCCGAGGAAGTTGACGCGGCCGTCGTCGTTCTGCGCGATCACCCACCGCGGCGCGAGCGTCGGCAGGCGGCGGCAGCCCAGGTCGCGCATCTCGGCCGAGACCAGTGAGTACTCGAGGGAGTTGGTGGCGAGACCGTTGCGCAGGCCCGTGAGCAGCTCGACCGTCCCCGCGTACTGATCGCCGAGGTACACGGTGTCCTCGAGCGGCAGGCCGTAGCGCGCGAGGGCCGTCTCCACGTCGCGCACCGACCGCGTCACGGCTTGGCTCGCGACGGACCACTCCGCACCACCCCCGAGCGCGCGCCGCCACTCGGTCGTGGGGCTGGGCGCGATCGCGAGTGCCGCGATCGGCATGGCGAGCGCGAGGGCGAGCGGTGCGATCGCGGCGAGCGACGCGCGCGGGAGCGAACGGATCGCCTCCATGCCCCCAGATTCGCGCACGAGGGCGGCCAGCGCCACGAGGCAAATGGTCACGGGGATGAAAAAGATCTGCACGTGCGACGGCCACGAGCGCCCCGAGTAGTACGGCGAGGAGAGCAGGCCCCAGGCCGCGCCGTAGGCGGCGACGACGGCCGCGCTCCGCGTTGAAGTCGAACCATGCTGCTACCATGCGAGTCTCACGCCGATCGCACCGGCGCCGGCCAGCACGCCGAACGCGACGAGCCACGTCCCCTCGCGGGGCATCGCGACGTTGACATAGCCCCCCGTGCTCACGGTGCGGACCATCGCACTCCACGTGTTGAGGCTGAACGATGAGGCCCATATCGCCATGGAGCCGAAGACTGCCGCGAGCGTCGTGGTAACCGCCAGCATGATCCTGATGATGTGCTCACGGTCAATGAGGTCAGATCGGTACGCAAGCAGGATCGCCAGACCAGCCGAAGTGAAGGTGGGCAATCCGAACTCGAGATTGTTCACGAGGGCGAGCGCCATGCTGGCTCCCAGTCCGATGGCGGCCCAGTAGCGATGCCCGCCACCAACGAGCGTCGCCAGGATCAGCACTGCGACGAAGCAGGCCAAGGCAGAGCGTGCGGGCATAGCAACGAAGTTGGCGGCTAGCGAGTCGGTGACGCGCGACTGGTGCGAGCCCTTCATGAGCACGAGCGCGC
>CAXRBC010000227.1:0-4084 GCA_964228515.1 Ilumatobacteraceae bacterium | reverse complement strand
CTGCATGTCGAGCCGCTTGTAGTAGGCGCGCGGTCCGCCGGCCGTCTGCGCGACGGTGAAGTCGGACACCGGGCCGCCGACCGCGGTCGTCAGCGTCTCCGAGGCGCACGACCCGGCGTCGGTGCACAGGCTGACCGCGGTTCCCGTGGGCCCGTCGGAGCGCCAGACGCGGTCCCCCGCGGCGACGCGCTCCACGTGGGGCGACACGCCGCTGATCCCGAGCGAGACGGCGTCCTCGGTGAGTCGCCACGACACGACCGCGCCGGCCGGCGCGGCACTCCCCACCGTCAGCCCGACGACCGCCACCAGCGCCGTGGGCAGGAGCGCCGCAATCGACGCGAGCGACGCCGTCCTGCGCATCGCCGCCACGCTACCCCCGGCCCGCGGGCCGGGCGTCACCGCGCGGTCAGCCGCCGAGCAGCGCCGCGTCCAGCGGGTACGAGGTCAGGCACTCGACGCCCGCCTCGGTGATGAGGACCTGCTCCTCGAGCTTGATGGAGAAGTCGCCGCCCTCTGGGCTCACCAGCGCCTCGACGCAGAGCGTCATGCCGGGCTCGAGCACCGCCTCCCAGGCGCCCTCGGTCCAGGCGTCCGGGTACGTCACGTACGGCCATTCGTCGCAGAGGCCGACGCCGTGCATCTTGCACGAGTACTTCTGGCGCCAGTAGTTCGCCGCGAGCCGGTGCCCGCCGTGGACGAGCTCGCGGATCGACACGCCAGGGCGCAGCATCGCCATGTTCTCGGCGATGTGGTCGCGGGCGTGGTGCATGGCGTCGACCATCTCGCGCGGAGGTGCCGCGTCGCCGATCCACCACGTCCTGCTGGTGTCGGCGCAGAAGCCGTAGGGGCCGATGAGGTCGGTGTCGAACGCGACGATCTCGTTCATCCCGATCTCCCGGGGCCCGCACTCCTTGAACCACGGGTTGGTCCGCGGTCCCGACGTGAGCAACCGCGTCTCGATCCACTCGCCCCCGCGCCGGATGTTGCCCGCGTGCAGGACGGCCCAGACGTCGGCCTCCGTCATGCCGCCCCGCGGCACGCCCTCTCGGCACGCCACCTCCATCTCTGCCATTGCGCGCTCGCAGGTGTGGATCGCGCAACGCATCGCGGCGATCTCGTCCGCGCTCTTGACCGCGCGCACGCGCTCGGTCACCTCCTCGCCGTCGCGCACGTCGAAACCGCGGGCCTCGAGCGCGCGCAGGCCCGCCACCATGATCTTGTCCACCCCGAGTCGCCGGTTGCCGCCCGCGTGCGCGCGCACGATGCCATCGACCTGCGCCGCGAATGCCTCGGCGTCCCGCACACCGCCGTCGCCGCTCGAGTTGTAGAAGAAGGTCGCGCCCGTCCGGACCTCCGCGACGTGCGGGCTGTGCGCGACGAGGAAGGGCGCGTGCGCGTACTCCCACACCGCCATGTGCCCGTCCGCACACAGCAACGCGGCGCGGAACGGATTGTGCGTGTTCCAGACCTGCATGTTGGTCGTGTCGGTCGCGTAGCGGATGTTGAGCGGGTCGTACATGAGCAGCGCGCCGTAGTCGCGAGCCACGAGCGCATCCGTCAGGCGCCGCCAGCGGTACTCCCGCATGCGCGCGAGGTCCGGCATCGCGAGCCCGGCGGCGTCCCACTCGCGCATCGCGAGCGGCGTCGGGCCGATCTCCGTACGGTCGGCGTCGTTGGGTGATCCGTCCGGCAGGCGGTCGCCGCGCGTCGGGTCGATGCGGCGCGGCGGGCGACCGGCGGCACGTGGTGCGCCGCCTCCGTGGCCGGCGACGATGGTCACGCGGCCGAGGCTAATGGTGCGCACGCGCGCCGCGAGACGACGCTGGCACACTTGGCGCGTGCGCACCACACGCCGCGTGACGACGTCCGCGCCGATCATCGGCGCACTGCTCGCGCTCGCGGCGTGCGGCGGCGTGACGCCCGGCCGCGGCGCGAGCGCCGACGACGCGCGCGCGACCAGCCCCACGACGACGGCGGCACCCGCCGAGCCCGCGACCGCGCCGCCCGACGAGACGGCCGCGGTCCGCGACTACGGCGTCGAGGCACCCGACGGCGACACCACGGGCCTCCCGCTCGTCGTGCTCCTCCACGGCTTCGGGGGCAGCGGGGCGCAGGTGCGCGACGCCGCGGGGCTCGAGCCCGCCGCAGCCGCGCGCGGGCTGCGCGCGGTCTTCGCCTATCCCGACGGCACGGGCGACGAGGGATTCCCGCGGTCGTGGAACGCGGGCGGGTGCTGCCCGTTCGCCAACCTCGACGGCGTCCCCGACGTGGACTTCCTCGCGACACTCATCGCCGACGTGGTGCGCGAGTACGCGCTCGACCCGCGGCGCGTCGTGGTCGCCGGCCACTCCAACGGCGGCATGATGGCCTACCGCCTCGCGTGCGAGCGGCCCGAGGCGGTGCGCGCGATCGTGGTCGGCGCGGGCGCGCTGATGACCGATGCGTGCACCCCGAGGGCGCCCGTCACCGTGCTCCACCTGCACGGCGCCCTGGACGCCACCGTCCCGCTCGCCGGCGGCGCCACGTCGGGCATCGCGTTCCCGTCGGCCGAGCGCAGCGCGGGCGACTACGCGCGCGCCGCGGGCTGCGACGGTGCGCCGCCCCGCTGGACCTGCGCGGGCGGAGCGACGGTCACGCTCGAGGTCGGCCCGACGTGGTCGCACGACTGGCAGCCCGAGTGGACCGCCCGCACGCTGGACCTGCTCGAGTCACTCGGCGCCGCGGGCTGACGCCGCGCGCCTCAGCGCGGCGAGCGCCCGCCCGTCGCGCGGGGCGACAGCCAGGCGGTCGCGTCGGGCGCGAGCGCCCCGTCCGCGGGGTCGTGGCTCGCGGCGAGCACCGGCCACGCGGGCAGCGCCAGCGGCGCCTCGCCCATGTTGGCGACGCACACGACGTCGCCGGCGGGGTGCGTGCGGCGAAACGCGAGCACGTCGGGGCGCCCCTCCGCCAGCTCCGGGGCCCAGGCGAAGCCGCCGCGCAGCAGCGCCCCCGATCCGCGCCTCGCGGCGATCGCCCGCCGCGTGCGCTCGAGCGTCGAGTCCGGGTCGCCCTCCTGCGCCTCCACGCTGAGCGCAGCCCAGCGCGCGGGCTGCGGTAGCCACGGCGCGACCTCGCGGTCGCCCGAGAATCCGAGCCCGGTGCCCGCGCGCCGCCACGGCAGCGGCACGCGACAGCCGTCGCGCCCGAGCGTCGCGCCCCGCGTGCGGTGGTACGTCGGGTCTTGCCGCACGGCGTCGGGCAGGTCGACGATCTCGTCGAGCCCGAGCTCCTGGCCGTTGTAGAGGTACGAGCTCCCGGGCAGCGCCAGCATGGTGAGCGTCGCGCCGAGCGAGCGCCGCCGCCCGCGGGCCAGGTGGGCCTCGGTCGGCACCTCCCGGGGTCCCGCCCGCCCGCCGTAGCGAGTCGGGGCCCGGCGCACGTCGTGGTTCTCCGTGACCCACGTGGTGGGGGCGCCCACCGCGGCATCGGCGGCCAGCGAGGCGTCCACCACCGCACGCCACGCCGTCGCGTCCCAGTCGGCCACGAGCAGGTCGAAGTTGAAGCCCGTGTGGAGCTCGTCGGGGCGCAGGTAGCGCGAGCGCTTGTCGGGCGCGTCGAGCCACGCCTCCGCGACGAAGATCCGGGGCGGCGCGTACTCGTCGGCGATCGCGCGCCATCGCCGGTAGATCTCGTGGACGCCAGGCTGGTCGAAGTAGGGCGCGGCGCTCGCGACGGCCGAGCCGTCGCCGCGCACACCGACGTCGGGATAGCCGGCCGCCTTGACGAGCCCGTGCGCGACGTCGATGCGGCACCCGTCGACCCCGCGGTCGAACCAGAAGCGCAGCGTCGCGTCGAACTCCGCGACGACGTCGGGATGCGCCCAGTTCACGTCCGGCTGGTGCGCGTCGAAGAGATGGAGATACCACCATCCCGTGGAGACGCCCGCGCCGTCGGCGATGGGCGTCCACGCGATGCCGCCGAAGATCGACATCCAGTCGTTGGGCGGCGACGCACCGTCGGGCCCCCGCCCCCGCACGCAGTGGTAGCGCGCCCACGCGGCGCTCCCCGGCGGCGACGCCAGGGCCTCGCGGAAGAATCGGTGCTC